>CAZNIA010000006.1:0-35953 GCA_964572995.1 Candidatus Woesearchaeota archaeon | reverse complement strand
ACAAGAAAGAACCTCAAAATGTCTTACAAATGGATTGCAGAACAAAGAGTTGCAAATAAACACACCAACCTTGAAGTATTAAATTCTTATGAAATAGGGAAAGATGGAATAAATTATTTCTATGAAGTAATTTGCGTAGATCCTCAAAGACCAGAAATAAAAAACGATCCTACAATAAATTGGATATGTAATGGAACAAACAAAAACAGAGTACTAAGAGGACTTACAAGTTCTGCTAAGAAGTCAAGAGGATTAAGAAATAAATCTCCAACAAACAAAAATAGACCAAGTAGAAGAGCTGGACAAAAACCAAATCCTCCTTCTGGAAGAAGATATATTCTACATAGATAATCTTCTATTTAGTTTAATACAACAATTCTTAAAAATAAAATATATCTCAAGATCATATGAAATCTATAGATGAACTTGCTAAAGGAGATTATATTGCATTTGGATTTGATTATAATGGAGGCGAACCAAGTGAACTAATTGTAAGCAATATAACTCAAATCTACAAAGACAAAAAATCAATAGTACAAGTATTGGTTCATTTTCAATATGCAAATCATTCTATAGGAGAATTCATAAAAAGAGAAAATATCTGGGCAATAGGAAATCCAGAAGGCACGGGAAAAATAAAAGGTTGGACTGGAAAATATGATATACTCAATCAAGAGAAAATCAATGAAATTTTAAGTTATAACAGTTCTACATAATATATTTAAACCCAGCCCCTATTCTATCATTATGGAATTAAAAGGAAGTGAAACAGAAAAGAACCTGCTAAAAGCATTTGCTGGTGAAAGCCAAGCAAGAAATAGGTATACTTATTTTGCTTCTGTTGCAAAAAAGGAAGGTTATGAACAAATCTCAGCAATATTCACAGAAACAGCAGATAATGAAAAAGAACATGCAAAAATATTCTTTAAACATCTAGAAAAATCTGAAGGATTGCCTGTTGAAATAACTGCAAGTTATCCTGCAGGAAAAATAGGAACAACAAAAGAAAATCTTCTAGCAGCTGCAAATGGTGAACATGAAGAATGGGGAGAATTATATCCTGAATTCGAAAAAATTGCATTAAAAGAAGGATTTAAAGATGTTGCTGAATCCTTTCACGAAATTGCAGAAGTTGAAGAACAACATGAAAAAAGATACAGGAAATTACTTAAAAATATTGAAGATAAAAAAGTTTTCAAAAAAGAAAAAGTAGTAAGATGGAAATGCAGAAACTGTGGATATGTCCATGAAGGAAAAGAAGCTCCAGATGAATGCCCTGCATGCAAACATCCTCAATCTTATTATGAAATTTTAGAAGAAAATTATTAATTTATAGAAATGGTAGAAAAAAAAGAAATTTACAAATGCGAAGTATGTGGAAACATAGTTGAAGTGATACACTCTGGTGGAGGAGTATTAATCTGCTGTGGGCAACCAATGAAATTACAAAAAGAAAACACAGTTGATGCTTCTCAAGAAAAACATGTTCCTGTAATTGAAGGTAAAAAGGTAAAGATAGGCTCAGTTGCTCACCCTATGACAGCAGAACATTACATTGAGTGGATTGAAGCAACTTCAGAAACAGGAGAAACAGCGAAAGTATTCTTGAAACCAGACTCAAAGCCAGAAGCAAAATTTTCATTTAAACCTGTTTCAGCAAGAGAATATTGTAATCTTCATGGGTTATGGAAAGTGGAAAATCAATAAATAAGAATAAAATTAAAAACTTCTTCATCATCATTTATTAATGTTATATAGTAAACTTGCAGAATTATATGAAAATCTTGGAAGCACAACAAAACGTCTTGAAAAAACAAGCATTCTTTCAAAATTTCTTGAATATCTACACGAAAAAGACAAAGACGTTTTATATCTTCTTGGAGGAAATATCTACCCTGAATACGATGAAAGAAAAATTGGGATAAGCAGCCAACTTGTAATAAAAGCAATTTCAAAAGCTTCTGGAAATCCTTCTGATAAAGTAATCCAAGAATGGAAAAAAATAGGGGATTTAGGGAAAGTTGCTGAAAAATTGATTAATACAAAAAAACAATCCACTCTATTCACTAAATCTCATTTAACAACAGAAAAAGTACTTGAAAATCTAAGAAAACTTCCAGAACTTGAGGGAGAAGGAACAATTGAAAAAAAATTGTACCTTATCACAGAACTACTTTCATCTGCAACACCACTAGAATCTCTTTATTTAATCAGAACATTAATTGGAGATTTAAGGATAGGTATTCAAGAATCAACAATAAGAGAAGCGCTTGTAAATGCTTTCTTCAACTCAGACAAAGAATCTTCAAAAATAATCCAAGAAGCAATTGATAATTCCAATGATTTGGCAGAAATATTCCTCATCTCAAAAAAACAAAAAATAAGTGAATTCAATAAAATAAGTTTAGAAGTTGGAAAACCAATAAAAGCAATGCTTGCACAAAAAGCAAAAAATATTGAAGAAGGGTTTAAAGCAGTAGGAAAACCTTGTGCAATTGAATATAAATACGATGGATTTAGACTTATAATCCACAAAAAAGATTCAGAGATAAAATTATTTACAAGAAAACTAGAAAATGTTACAAAACAATTTCCAGAAGCAGTTGAATACATTGAAAAATATGTTAAGGGAAACTCATTTATTCTAGATAGTGAAGCAATAGGATATGATAAAAAAACAAAAGAGTATACTCCCTTCCAAGCAATCTCTCAAAGAATAAGAAGAAAATATGATATTGAAAAAGTAAAACAAGAACTTCCGATTGAAATAAATGTTTTTGATATTCTTTATTACAATGGAAAATCTTTAATTAAAGAGCCGTTTGAAAAACGTTCAAAGATTATAAGAGAAATAATAAAAGAAACTCCTTACAAAATTGTTTCTTCAAAACAGATAATAACCGATGATTTAAACAAAGCAGAAGAATTCTACAAAAAAGCACTTAAAGACAACCAAGAAGGAGTCATGATGAAAAACCTTTCAACAGCCTATCAACCCGGAAATAGAGTGGGACATATGTTGAAAGTTAAACCCTCTGAAAAAGATTTGGATTTGGTTATAACAGGAGCAGAATATGGAACAGGGAAACGCTCAGGTTGGTTAAGCAGTTTTATCTTATCATGCAAGGGAAAAGAAGATTCAGAATTTCTGGAAATAGGAAAAGTCGGAACAGGTATAAAAGAAAAGGACGAACAAGAAGGAGTTTCATTCAATGAATTAAATGATTTATTGAAACCTCTAGTAATAAAAGAACAAGGAAAAGATGTTAAAATAAAACCAAAAGTTATAGTAGCTGTGACTTATCAAGAAATACAACAATCTCCAAACTATAATTCAGGATGGGCTTTAAGATTCCCCAGAATAACAGCTCTTCGTCCAGATAAACATCTTTCTGAAATAGCAAGCATAGAAGAAATAGAAGAAGAAGTGAAAAAACAAAAAAGTAAAAACATAGAATATTTAAAATAAAAACAACTTAAATAAAAATGAAAAAAAGAGGCAAGAACAAACAAAAAAAACAATTTAAAGATTTAAAGAAAAAAATAATTCTCATTTCATTTGCAATAATTCTCTTGACAATTACAGTATTATTAATCTTGAAAAACACAAACATAACAGGAAATGCAGCAGAAGACGGAACTTGTGTACCAAATTGGAAATGCTCAGATTTTTTCCCTGAAAAATGCCCAAAAGAAGGAATAAGAACAAGAACCTGCACTGATTTAAACAACTGCGGAACTCTTGAAGGAAAACCTGAACTCACGCAAGCATGTGAAAGAAAAAATATAATTGTGCCAATCTTAATCGGATTGTTGATCTTTGCAGTACTACAATTATCACTCTATTTAATAAAAAGAATATTTAGGAAAAAAGAAAAAATAAAAGAACGCCCAAAAGCAAAAGATAAACATTATAAAGACGATGCGAATTATCCTTCAGAGATAGAACAATATTATGGTTCAGATCAAACACATAATTTTAAAGCACAAAAAAAACCAAAAAACACAAATAAACCCAAAGAAGAAGACGAATATTCAGAAAGATTCCCTGAAAAATACTGGCCTAAATAAAAGTATAAATAGTTTTTAAACTTACAAGTAATATGTCTGAAACAAAAAAGTATCTCTTACTCTCAATTAAATTAATTTTAGTGATTTCAATAATAAACGGGATATCAAATCACCTTTGGCATTTAGTTTCAACAAACATTTTTCTATTAATCTTGGTATTTGCCCCCCAAATAGTAAAAAAATATGAGATAAGAATACCTTCTGAATTTGAATGGATTATTCTTGTATTCTCAATAACAACAATATTCCTTGGAAAAGCAGGAGGAATTATAACGCCAATAATATTTGGAGTAGCAATAGCAATAATAGGATTTATGGTTCTTTCTATGCTTTATTCATCCCATCAAATAAAAAAAAATCATTTTCTAATAACTTTATTCTCATTCACTTTTGCTGTATCTCTTGGTTTTATTATAGAGATTACAAAATATTATCTTAAATTAATTTTAAATCAGCCACTCTCTTCAGATCTTTATGAATATTCTATGCAAACAATGAGCTTTGTAATTATTGGTGCATTAATCTCTTCTTCAATAGGATATATTTATATGAAATACCACCTAAAGATAATTGGGGATATTGTAACAAAAATAACTGAAAAAAATCCAGTTTTATTTGATAAATCAGAAGAAATAAAAAAAGAAATTTCAGAACTAATAAAAAAAGGAGAAAATGAAAATCTTGAATTCAAATCAACACTAAGAACAAATCTTTATACAAATGAAATAGACAGAAAAATAGAATATTCTGTATTAAAAACAATTGCAGCATTTATGAATTCCCAAGGAGGAACTCTTATAATAGGTGTATCTGACTCTGGAGAAATAATTGGTATAGAAAAAGATAAATTTCAAAATAAAGATGCTTATTCTCTTCATCTTACAAACATACTAAAAACAAAGATAGGAAAGAAATTCTTCAGTTTAATAAATTTCAAATTCAGTGAAATAGAAGATAAAACATTATTAATAATAAATTGTGAAAAAAGCAACACTCCAGTCTTCCTGAAATCTTCTATAGATGAGGAGGAATTTTATATAAGAACAGGACCTTCAAGTGTTCAAATAAAAGGAAGTGAACTTATTGATTATATAAATAAAAATTTCAATAAGAAATAAATCTACCTCGAGCAACCGACGAACTCTTTAAAAACCTTTATAAACCCATTTTCTCTTTATAAATCATTAAAATGGCACAAGGACAAAGCAATTACAAGATACAAAATATTGTAGCAACTGCTTCTCTAGGAAAACCTGTTCCTTTAACAAAACTTGCAAGAACCCAGCCAAACACAGAATATAATCCAGAAACATTTCCAGGTTTGGTTTTAAGAATAAAAGAACCTAAATCTGCAGTTTTAGTTTTTTCTTCAGGAAATTTAGTATGTACAGGTACAAAATCTTTAACTCAAGTAAGAGAGGTTATAGATGCTGTAATAAAACAGCTAAAAAAAATAAGTGTAAATATAACAGGTAAGCCAAAAATAACTGTACAAAATATCGTTGCATCTGGAAGCATTGAACTTAAACTTAACCTGAATTTTCTAGCATTAGAAATGGAAAACACAGAATATGAACCAGAACAATTTCCTGGTTTAGTATACAAATTAATTGAACCAACAGCAACATTCCTTCTTTTCTCAAACGGAAAATTAGTGTGTACAGGAACTAAAAACAAACAGCAATTAGAAGATAGTATGGACCAACTTCTAAAGAATGTAAAAACTGCTCTGAAAAATTATAAATAAATTACAACAAAAAGTTCTCCTTTTTCTGAAAAAATACAAATAAAGAATACACTTTATAGTACATACAAATTTATAAAAAACCCCTTTCTATCTAAAATTAATGGAAGATGAGGGTAATTATTCAGAAGAGGATTATTCTGCAGCAAGTAATCCAGAAGAGGGTCAAAAAAAGAAACCTAAATCAGAAGAATTGATAATTGAAGCAAAGAATTTTTTCAATGCAAACAAAGAAGATTTAGGAGATTCTATACGTAAAAAAACAAATGTAATTTTCCTTGATTTTATGAAACTTACAGAATTCTCAACAAGACTCTCTGATGAAATAATGGTTAATCCTGAAGAAACATTAAGTATAATTGAATTAGCTATAGAAGAACTAGGATTAGTTAAAAACGCAAGAGTACGTTTAAAAAATCTCTCTGAAGCACATCAAATAAAAATAAGAAATATACGTTCAAAACACTTAAACGAATTAGTAATTCTTGAAGGGATAATAAGACAAGCTTCAGATGTACGTCCTCAAGTTGTAAATGCAAAATTTGAATGCCCTAGTTGTGGAACTGTTATTGCTGTGTTGCAAATTGAAAAAAAATTCAGAGAACCAACTAGATGCTCTTGTGGAAGAAGAGGAGGATTCAGATTAATTTCAAAAGATATGGTAGATACGCAAAGATTAGTTATTGAGGAATCTCCAGAATCTCTTTCAGGAGGAGAGCAGCCAAAAAGAATGAATGTTTTTGTTAAAGAGGATTTAGTTGAACCAAAAATGGAAGATAAAACAACCCCCGGAGCAAAAGTAAAAGTCATTGGAATTCTAAAAGAAGTTCCTGTACCTCTCTCAACAGGAGGACTCTCAACAAGATTTGAATTAGCAGTTGAAGCAAACAATATAATCCCCATGGAAGAAACTTTCGAGGAATTGGATATAAGTGATGAAGATGAAAGACAAATCCATGAGTTATCTGAAGATCCAAAAATATTTGATAACTTAGCAAAAAGCATTGCTCCAAGTGTTTGGGGTTATGAAGAAATAAAAAAAGCATTAATTCTCCAGTTATTTGGGGGTGTTCAAAAACAAATGTCTGACGGTTCAAAATCCAGAGGAGATATTCATATTTTATTGATAGGAGACCCAGGTGTAGCAAAAAGTGTAACTCTAGTTTTCATGTCAAACATCTCTCCAAAAGGAAGATATGTTGTAGGTAAATCTGCTTCAGGAGCTGGACTTACAGCAACTGTTGTAAGAGACGAATATCTAAAAGGATGGAGCCTGGAAGCAGGTGCAATGGTTTTAGCAAACAAAGGTTTAGTTTGTATTGATGAATTAGAAAAAATGGATCCCCAAGATAGAAGCGCCATGCACGAAGCAATGGAGCAGCAAACAGTTACTATTTCGAAAGCAAATGTTCAAGCTTCACTTAAAGCGCAAACTTCTGTTCTTGCTGCTGCAAATCCTAAATTTGGAAGATTTGACCCATTCATGCCTATTCCACAACAAATAGATTTACCCCCTACTTTGATAAACAGATTTGATATAATATTCACTCTAAGAGACTTACCTGATAGAAATAAAGATGAAAGAATTGCAGCTCATGTTTTAAAGGAACATCAAAAAGATACAAAAGAAGTTTTAATTGATTCAAGTTTATTAAGAAAATATGTTGCATACGCTAAACAAAAAGTAAATCCAATATTAAGTTCAGAAGCAGTTGAAGAACTAAAAAAGTTTTATGTTGACTTAAGAAACAAACCAGTTATGTCTGAAAGTGCAATGCGTCCAATCCCTATCTCAGCAAGACAGTTACAAGCACTTGTAAGAATGTCAGAAGCCTCAGCCAGATTAAGATTAAGTGAAGAAGTTTCAAGGGAAGATGCAAAACAAGCTATAGAACTTATGAAATATTATTTAATGCAAGTGGGTTACGATTATGAATCAAAGACTTTTGATATAGACAAAATATCAGGTAAATTTTCTTCTTCTCAAAGAAACAGAATATTCATGGTAAAAGAAACAATAACTGCTCTTGAAAGTAAAATGGGTAAAATGATTCCTTATGAAGAAATTGAAAAAGAACTTGAAGGAAGAATGGAGAAAGATGAATTAGAAGATATAATAAACAGATTAGTAAAAGATAATGAAATTTACAAACCTAAAAAAGGATATATTGGAGTTTTCTAACTCATAAAACCTTATAAACAATTAAAATTTTTAGGAGATATAAAAAGATGGCAGAAGATCAACAATTCAAAAGAAACATTGCATACAAATTGAAAATAGGGGATATTTTATTAGGAAAACCAGTAATGGACAATGAAAGATTTTCTTTCTTGGAATTAGGAGATAAAAAAATAGTGCGTGTAAATATCATAGGAAATATTGTAGACAAATACGAAAGTGATGGTGAAAGAAAATATATCTTCTTTAAATTAGATGATGGTTCAGGACAAATAAGCCTTAAAGTTTTTGGAGATGACATAGCAAAATTCAAAGAAATAACTCAAGGATTAACTGTTTTAGTTATAGGGACACTAAGACACTGGAACAATGAAACCTACATTCAGCCCGAGATAATAAAAGAACAGAACACAAAATATCTTTTAGTTAGAAAACTTGAACTTGAAAAAAGTGGAGATTCTGTGAAAAAAAATCCTCCTATGGAAAAAAGCAAGATTGTAGCCATAAAAGACAGCATAATAAATTTAATAAAAGATGCTGAAGAAAGCGGAGGAATTGAAAAAGAACAAATAATTCTGAAATTAAAAGAAACTTCTCCAGACATAATAAACCAGGAAATAAAGAAATTCCTTGAAGAAGGAATAATCTTTGAACCAAGACCGGGTAAAGTAAGATATTTAGGATAAAGATAAGACAAAAATAACAACAATTCTTAAAAAAGATTATTCAATGAAAATTAGATGAAAGAAAGAACATTTAATTCTTTAATGCCTCTTCACAATGAAATTTGGTCTGCAAATGTTCTAAATATGAATCTCAATCCAAATAAAGGTCCAGATTTAGTTGATGAGAATAAAGCTGTTGAAGTAAAATTCAAGATTCTTTATTCCAATGGAAAATACACCCACAAATGCTGGAGAGTTTTAGGACATCAATTAGAATACAATAAAAAATTCCCAGAAATCTATTGGGGATTAGGATTTTACAAATTAAATAAAGAAATAAAGAACATTAAAACAGATAAACTTGAAGAAATAACTGAATGCAGAGAATTATATTTAGTGAATTGGGATTGGATGAAACAATTTCCTTTATATCATCATAAAGGAGAAACCAGATTTTCTGAGTGGGATTATTATATGCTTTTCCCAAAATTTAATTTACTCCCTCCTGTAATCTCAGAAGAAATTGTTGAAAAAGGAAAAATACTTTTTACAGAGGGTGTTAATCCAAGGAGATTTTCAATAAACAAAAAACAACTTCATCAAAATCCTTATAAAGACCTTCCTTTTTAGAAATCCATGACAGAATACGAAAAACTTCTTGATGAAGCATACAGCAAAGTAAAAGTAGTTGAAAGAAAATCAGACAGATTTGAAGTTCCAGTAATAGAAGGGCATATAGAAGGTAAAAAAACTATCCTTACTAATTTTATTGTAATTGCATCTTACATAAGAAGAGACCCAGAACATTTTCAAAAATTTATTCTTAAAGAACTTGCAACATCAGGGCAAAGAGAAGGAGAAAGACTTGTTTTAAACAACAAAATACCAAGTTCAAAGATAAATGCAAAAATAGATCAGTATGTTAAAGAGTTTGTAATCTGTAAAGAATGTGGAAAACCCGACACTGAACTTAAAAAAGAAAACAGATTAAGCTTTATTTATTGCCTTGCGTGCGGTGCAAAACATCCTGTAAGAGATAAAATATAATAAATTATATTAAAAAAATAAAATCTAAATATTTATAAAACAAATTTTCTTGAAAACCCTGTCCCAATTAAATTAATAAGGGAGGTAAAAAATGGTTGAAGCTTATTGTGTTAAATGTAAAAAGAAAGGTCAAAAAATGAAAGAAGCTGTAATGACTCAAACAGCTAAAGGCGGATTTATGGCTAAAGGAAAATGTCCTGATTGCGGAACAGTTATGTGTGCTATGATGTCTGCAGAGAAAGCGGAAAAAGCTATGAAGACAGGTGAAGCTAAAAAGGGTTATTAGGTACTTGTAAAAAATGTTTGTAAACATTATAAAATCCTACAGGGATGTTGTAGCTATTTGTGATAAAGAATTAATTGGAAAAAAATTCGAAGAAGGAATTTTACAATTAGACATAAAAGAAAATTTCTTTAAAGGAAAAGAATGCACCAAAGAAGAAGTTTCAGAAATAATGGAAGATATGAGGCTTGAAGATTCAACATTTAATATTGTAGGAGAAAAATCAATAAATCTTGCATTAGAAGTAGGAATAATAAGAAAAGAGGGAGTTAGAAAGATAAACGGAATTCCTTTTGCATTAGTCCTTATATAACCCAAGATAAAACTATCTATATGCCCAAGATTTTCCTGCATTAGTTAAAACATAACGAACAGATTTAACAGTTATTAATTCGATATTACCAAGATCTTTCTCAGCAAGATATTTTTTTTCCAATAAATAATTAACTAATCTAACATGCTGAGAAAAGTCTTTCATCTCTCCTGGATTAAATCCCAAATTATTTGGATCTTCTTTAATTCTTGATTTAAGAAATTCCTTTGATTTTTCCTCAAGAGAACTATCCTCTCTTTCCATAAACAAACTAAAAAAAATTAGATTATAAAGATTTACGAAATTTAAACTATATATTTATAAAACATATTATTTTCTCTAAAATATGCCAAATGAATTTGAAGAAGAATCTTCTGAAAATGAAAGTGAAGAATCAGATGAAAATCCCAATGGAGAAGTAAAAATAGCAAGAGCAAAAATACCCAGAGGAGAAGAAGTAATAGGAGTTATTGAAGAAAGGCTTGGAGGAAATAAAATGAAAGTGAAATGCTTAGATGGAAAAACAAGAAATTCACGTGTACCTGGAAGACTTAAAAGAAAATTATGGTTAAGACCAGGAGATATTGTTCTTGTAGAGCCTTGGGAACTAGACAAAACAAAAGGTGATGTTATTTTCAAATATCCTTCAAACCAAATTGAATGGCTTAAAAGAAATGGATACTTAAAAACAGAAGAAAAAGAGTTCTAAACCTAATATTTATTAACCTTATTTGCATTTTAAAAATATGAAAAGAGAGGATAAAAGAGGTCTTTCTACAGTAATAGTAACTGTCATAATAATCCTTCTTGTAATTGTTGCAATTGGAATAGTTTGGGGAGTTCTAAAAAATATGATCCAAAAAAATTCTGAGCTTATAAGTTTAGGAAAATTCACAATTGATTTAGAGATAGTATCTGTTAATCAAAATTCACAAGGTACAATTGTGAAAGTTAAAAGAAATCCTGGAGAAGGAGAATTAGAAGGAATCGTATTTTCAGTTTTTGATGGAGAAGAAACACATGTATTTGAAAAAAGAGATATTAATTTAGATCAACTTGAAACACAAACATTCATAGTTGATTATTATGGAAATATAATTTCTATATCTGTCTATCCTTTATTTGAAACTGAATCAGGCAAATCAACTATGGGTGAAATAGCAGACACATATTATGATTATTCCTCTGGTGGAAGCGGAGATGGAGGATATATTGATCCTGGATGTACTCCAAATTGTTTAGGAAAAGTTTGTGGAGATGATGGGTGTGGAGGAAGTTGTGGAACTTGCCCCCAAAGTACTCCATATTGTGTAAATGGACAATGTCAATCTGGTACAGGAGGAATCGAACCGGATTGTTTATGTTCTTTAACAACTTGCATTGGAGAAACTTGCGATGATGGACTGGGGGGAACTTGTTATGGTCAAGAACAACCAGATTGTGATGGTGAATATGGAACAATACAATGTGGTGAACCTGAAAATGGATGCGGAACATGCGGAACATGCGAACTTGGAAGAACCTGTTCTGATGGAGTGTGTTGTCAAGAAGGATATCATGGATATCAAGGAACTTGTCAACCTGATTGTACCCCTGATTGCACTGGAAGAACTTGTGGTCCTGACCCAATATGTGGAACAAGCTGTGGCTCATGCACAATTCTTGGACCAAATTTCATATGTAATGCATTAGGAAACTGCGAAGAATGTACGCCTGATTGCACAAATAAAGAATGTGGAACTCCTTTAAATGGATGTGGAGGAAGTTGTGGAAATTGTGAAATATTATATGGGCCAGGATATAATTGCAATGCAACAGGAATGTGTGAACTATGTTCTCCAGATTGCGTAGCTGAAGACAGAGAATGCGGTCCTGTTCCAAATGGTTGTGGAGAGAGTTGTGGAAATTGCACAGAGCTTTACGGATTCCCAGAAGGTAGTTGCACTGCAGAAGGAATATGTTATATTGAAACAGTAATCAACACAGGAACAGTTGATTCTTATTGGCCTTCTCCACAAGGACGTATGTTGTTCGATAGTGATGACCTTCCAACAGAAGAATCAATTATAGAATCAGGTATGTTTGTAAAATTCCCAGGAAGCGCAGAAGACGGAATATGCATGACAATTTATGATGTTGTAACTCCAATAAATCCATTAGTTTATGATAAAACTTATATAAAAATTTCAGAAAATCCAACTTTAATAGAAATAGGAGATTATTATGAAATCTGGGAAACTTACGCTGCTTGCTGTAAAGATTATTGCTAAATCTTATAAATAAACCCTTCTTAATAAAAGTACATGAAAAAGACAATCTCTGAAAAAATAATAAGGATAATAAAAAACAAGGCAAATTTGGAAAAAGAATTAAATGTAAAAATAAATATAACTGGAAAAGAGATAACTCTTACAGGAGAACCAGAAGAAGAATATATTGCAGAAAAAGTAATTGAAGCAATTGATTTTGGATTCCCAATTTCAGATGCATTATCTATAAAAAAAGAAGATATTTTATTTGAAATTTTAAATATCAAAGAATATACAAATCAAAAAGATTTTGAAAGAGTAAGAGGAAGAGTAATAGGAAAAGATGGAAAAGCATTAAAGACTCTTTCTAATCTTAGCAACTGTTCTATTGAGCTTTCTGGAAACAAACTTGGGATAATAGGAGAATCAGAATGTATAAGAAACGTAGAAGAAGCCTGCAAATTATTAATAAAAGGCTCAAAACATGCTAATGTTTACGCATATCTTGAAAAACATAAAATAGAGCCAATAGTTGATTTAGGATTAAAAGAAGCAAAGAAACCCAAAAAAAGCAATAAAATCAACAAACAATAATTTTAAATAAGGTTTTAAGCTAGATTTTTAATAACTATAAAGTGCCCTTGTAGCTCAGTTGGTTAGAGCACACGACTGTTAATCGTGGGGTCGGAGGTTCAAGTCCTCCCGGGGGCGTTCATTAACTTTTTTAACTAATATTTCTCTTAAATATATATGAAAAAAGAAACAAATCAAAAAATAAAAGTATTATTAGCAATGTCAGGAGGAGTAGATTCAAGTATCGCAGCTTTTCTTCTTAAAAAACAAGGTTATGAAGTAATTGGAGCATTCATGAAAAATTGGTCTGATACAAAAGACCCTTTAACCGGTCGCTGTGCCTGGAGAACTGAAAGAAAAATGGCCTTAAAAATAGCATCACAGTTAGATATTCCATTAATAACTCTTGATTTTGAAAAACAATACAGAAAAGAAGTTATAAATAAAATGTTTGAAAAATACAAAAAAGGAATTACTCCCAATCCAGATATAGATTGTAATCAGAAAATAAAATTCCCTCTTCTTTTAAAAGAAGCTCAAAAAAGAAACATAAACTTGATTGCAACAGGACATTATGCAAGAGTTAAAAAAAACAAAGATAAAAAAGAAATCTATGAGCTTCTAAGAGGAAAAGACCCTACCAAAGATCAATCATATTTCTTGTATAAAATAACTCAAAAAGAACTCTCACATTGTTTATTTCCAATAGGAGAATACACAAAAGAACAAATACGTGAAATTGCAAGAGAAAACAATTTCCCAAATTACAATAAAAAAGGAACTGTAGGGATATGTTTTGTAGGAAAAGTAAATCTCAAAAAATTTCTACAGAAGAAAATAAAACCAAAAAAAGGAAAAATTATTGATCCTGATGGAAAAGTTATTGGAGAACATGATGGAATTTACTATTATACTATAGGACAAAGATTAGGCTCAAGATATGGATTTGAGATAGATAGAGGAGATAAAACTAAACCATCTAAATGGTACGTTGCAAATAAAAATGTAAAAACAAACACAATTACTGCAGCTCCTGAAAATCATCCATTAAATTTCAGAAAAGAAATAATTGTAAAAGAATTACACCTAATCTCAGATAAAAAAAAGATCTTTCAAAATAAACCAACAAAAATCTTCTCAAGAATACGTCATGTTGGAGAATTACTTCCAAGCACACTTTATTACAACAAAAAAAACAAACAATTCCAAATAACTCTTAATGAAGCAATAACAGGGGTAAGTGAAGGGCAAGCAGTAGTTATATATGAAAAAGATAAAGTTTTAGGCGGTGGAGAGATTAAATTTCAGTAAAAAAATAAATTTAAAATTCTTGTATATCGATTGCAAATGTTTTCTCTAAAAAATTAACTTCTCTTGCAAAATTAAATGAATTTTCAGACTTAAAAATTGTCCAGGAAAAATCATAAATGTGTACTCCAGCATTTTTCAAATCAGGGGTTCCTTTAGATTGAAAGCCTCTACAATTATATTTATTAGCAATTCTAACTAATTCTCCTGGTATATTCTCAATATCTGATAAATATGAAACAGAAACTTGTTGTAAAGATTTTTCAGACATAATAAATTACATCTCTTTTCTTTTTTAAGCATTATTAACCATAGATGTATATATTAAAACAATAAAAACTCAAAACCTTAAATTTAAATAATTGATTTTCCATGTTATTTTATGGGTGTTGAAAGATTAATTAAAGCAAGGAGAAGCATAAAGAAATTCAAATCTTCTAAACCTGACTGGAGGGAGATAATTGAATGTATTGATTCAACAAGATATGCACCAATGGCAGGAAACAATTTTTCTTTGAAATTTATATTAGTTGATGATGAAAAAAAGATACAAGAATTAGCAGAAGCAGCACAGCAGGACTTTATAGCTGAAACAAAATATGTTGTAGTTGTTTGCACAACTCCTGGAAGAACTGAAACAGCTTACGGAGACAGAGGAAAAAATTATCTTAAACAACAAGCAGGAGCTGCAATACAAAATTTCCTTCTAAAATTAACAGAATGCAAACTTGCAACATGTTGGATTGGACATTTTGTAGATGAACAAGTTAAAAATGCCCTGAACATCCCAGAAAACATTCAAGTTGAAGCAATGTTTCCAATAGGCTATCCTTACGAAAAACCAAAAGAAAAAAGATACATTGAATTAGACAGCATTTTATATTTCAACAAATACGGAAACAAGAACATGAAAGAAGAGCCGAAGATGAGTGCTTAATCTACATCTGTATAAAAATTTCTTAAATTATAATTTTTTATATCCTTTGCATATTCATGTTGGTAATCTTCAATCTGCTTACCAGTTAATTTTAATTTTCCTGTAATTAATGCTTTTATACTTTTTATAAAACCCAAATTATCTCCTGTTAATTGCATATAATCTATGATTAAATTCCTCTTCTCTAAAATGAAATTATTATTATCAATAACAGTTATTCCTTTTATTGCACATATACTTGCTTTGCAAGAATCAAGTTCAAGAATCTTAGCCAAATTTTCAGGAGTATTTTTTCCCATTAATATCAATAGAAAATACACTTTATAATAATTGTTATAATAAATTTCAAAAAAATAAAAAAATATCTTGAGGGGAAAACCCCCTCAAAAAAAATAAATAAAAAATAATTTAAAATTAATCGAAGTTTATCTCCAGACTTCTATTCCTAAATCACTCATTTCTCTTGACCCATGAGAAGAGGATGAGGAATATTGATCTTCAATATCCTTTCCAAGCACATAAGGAGATTTAACTCCAGTCATTATTGTAATAACTCTAACTCTTCCAGCGAAATCTTTACTAATTCTCGCACCAATAATAACTTGCGCTTCTGGACCTAAGTTTTCTGAAACTGTTCTACCGATAAGATCAAACTCTTCTAATTTCAAGTCAGGTCCACAAGTTACGTGAATCAATGCTCCGCTAGCACCTCTGTAATCCACATCAAGTAGAGGATGAGTAAGGGCTTGCCTAACTGCTTCATTAACTTTGTCCTGAGAGTCGCTTTCACCAATACCAATAACTGATACTCCACCATTCTTCATTATTGCTGAAACATCAGCATAATCAAGGTTGATTAATGAAGGCAATGTAATTGTTTCAACAATACCCTTAATCATAGTAGATACAAGTTCATTTGCAACTGCAAATGCTTGCTCAATTGGTAATTGACCTGCGATATCAACGAGTCTGTTATTATCTAATACTATACAAGTATCAGTAACTTCTCTTAATTCTTGCAATCCAAACTCTGCTTTGTCAATTCTAGCTTTTTCAGATTCGAAAGGCATTGTTATAACACCTATAACAACTGCACCAGTTTCTTTAGCTATTTGAGCTACAACAGGAGATGAACCTGTACCAGTTCCACCACCCATACCTGCTAAAACAAAAACCATGTCTGCACTTCCTACTGCTCTCTTAAGCTCAGATAAAGCTTCTTTAGCTGCTTCTCTACCTATCTTTGGTTTTCCACCTGCACCAAGGCCTCTGGTTAATTCCTTACCAATAAGGATTTTCTCATCAGCTTTAGTTACACTAAGATGAAGGGCATCTGTATTACAAGCATAGATTGTAGCGCCATTAATTCCTTTATTGAAAAGCCAAGTTACAGCGTTACTTCCCATACCTCCACAACCAATAACCTTTATGTTAGCTTTTCCAGCTTTCAATTCGTCAAAGTTAATACTGTGTGTAGCAGTGTTTGCTATTGCTTCTTTTGCAAAATCTAAAACCATCTCTTTTTTGTCCTCCTTTCAACTATATTAAAGTAATCCACTAAGCAGATTTTCATAAAGAGAATAAAAATCGTTTATTTATAAGAATTATGGAAATAAAAAATAGATAATATTACTATAAAATGAGAAAAAAATGGGCTATATTTTCAATAAAATAAATTCTTAAATACTAAAACAACTCAAAAAAACTATGCAAAGCGAACTTATTTATCTTTTAAATTCCAAACTTTATTTTCTAGAAGAGTCTGGCAGTAATTTCATGATAAGATTGCCTAAAAATGGAATAAAATACATAAAAGATATTCAAGCAATCGGAATGCCTTTTAACATAAAAACAAATGGTCTACTAAAAAAAGTAAGTTCATTTGATCATCCAATAAAATATACAAGCGAATTTCGAACACTAATGGGCCCTATACTTCTTGGCCCAATGGTATATTATTTAAGAGAAGCAAATATAGAATTTACCATTGATAAAAGAAGCGAAAATATAACGCAAAATTTAGGATTTACTGTAGGAGAATCAACAAACATAAAACTAGATCTGGAAATAGGAAAATTAAAAGGACTAGATATAACTCTTGGTAAAGCAATTACCCCTTGCCAATTTTATTTAATTAAAGAAAAGATATAAATTAAATTGCTTTCTCTAATCTTTTAATTTTTTCCCATCCTCTTTCCATCTTGTAATTAGACATTTCAAGAACTAATTTCAAAAATTCATCATCAACAAGAATTTTATCATTTTTAATTACAGGAAATTCAAATCTTTCGCTGCTATTAATCTCAACAACGATGTTTTTATCAAATGTAAGTACACTACTTCTCTTAAATCCAAAAAACTTTGCTTTTTCTAAAATCTCTGTAGCTTTCTTTAAATCTCTACACGCAACATGCAAGATGGGGGGCTCTAACTTGAACTTGATGATTTCTTTTTTATTCAACAAATCATTCAAAATTTCTTTGAAATCATTGAAATAAACTTTATCGTGCCATATTTTCAAAAACAAATCTTTTCCTTTCTTATCCTTAGAAATCATTAAAATAACTCTTCCAGAACAACTACTAGTTGTATAAAAATCAGAATTTTTATTTATTTTCTCACATAATTTTTGAATCTTATCATCCCATTCTCCTATAGAAGACCTATCTGTTTTTGAAAGGACTGCATTTTTTCTTTGAATAAATCTATCTCTTGACATATTATAACATAATCTTCTCAGCTTTCTTAAATTCTTTCATTAAACACTTGTTAAGTTTTTCAGGATGCTTTCTGCAAAAATATTCTATCTTACTTGAAGATTTATGTGCTTTCTCATAATCCATACCCTTACTCATCAAATTCCTTTCATGGACTTCATGCAATAAAACAAATTTCCTCTCATCTGCTTCTAAATCATCATCAATCCAAACTTCATTTTTAGGAACAAAACTATAAACTTTATCGTGTCCACCTTCAGTAAAATCCAAAAAGAATAAATCTCTAACTAATTCTCCATTAACAATCCAAACTTTTAATCTTCCATTACCATATACTTTCATAGGGCTTTTATATACTGTTTTTAGAACATTTCCCTTATTTTTCTTTATCTGCATTTCTTTCTTCATAAGTTTTGACTTGCTTCTTTCTCTCTGTTCAATTTTATTTGCAATCTTTGATGCAGATTTAGAATCCATACCTCTAGAAATAAGACGATTCATAACAAGCATACTATTAATAAAATACCTTTCTTCACCAGGATTACTTTCTTTATCTATCCAAAATTCATCAACAGGTATAAATCTGAACTGATAATATTGCCCGTAATTAGTAAACTCCCTATCAATATTATCTCTTATATATTTACCATCAACAATCCAAATTTTAAAACCAGAAACCTTTGAGAATTTTTTTAAATAAACCTTCTTCAACACACTCTCTTTCATTAAAATATTATAAAATACTAATTTAAATATTTGATGATTTATTTCAATTAAAGCTCAGAGATAAATCTTTCCTTGAATTTATTTAAATCCTTTTTCATAATAGTAGCAGAGGATGCTCTTGCATGCCCCCCTCCATCTGAATTTTCAAAATCTTTAGAACATTTTTTAAGAACCTCTCCTAAATTAACTTCTCCTGACTGGTTTCTTGCACTAAACTTAACAAATCCTTTTTTATCTAGCATATCTGAAGCAAAAACAACTGTATCTCCTTTAAATTCATTACCAGAAGATATTGTAGAAACAGAAGAAGCAATATTATACTTAGGGTTACCATAATAAAAATGAAGTTTCTTTTCAGGGTAATATTCTCTCTCTTTTCTAAATTTTTCAACCCATAAATTAATTTCTTTGTCAACTAAATTTGCAGCATTTTCAATTTTACTTAAATCCCCTTTTAAAATAGAGTTATAAACGATTTTATAATCAGGATCATAATAAGTCATAGCCATGTCTATTTTCCTTCCAATTTTTCCTGGTTCAGAATCAAATATTGAAGTATCTTTTTTAACTTCAGGATAAATAGATTTAATGAAATCAAAGTTAAGCGGATCTTTATCCCAAACATAATCTGTAATAATAGCAGCACAAACTAAAGGTTCAAGGTCTTTTATATTTAAACCATTTATATTCTTAGCCAAATCAAAAAGAGTATTAGAAGTACAATAATCATATTTAGTTTTAATTACTCCAGAAAAATCTTCTAAAGCAGAATTTAAAGGGTGATGATCAACAATTAAAATCTTTGACTTTTTTCTTAATTCATTTAAATCATATGTGTAATTATCTACAGAATAATCTGTAAAAAATAAAACATCTAACTTCTTATTTAATATATTTTTAAGTGCATCATAACTATATTTAGAGAAATCAAGAAACCTAACATTTAATCCTTTTGAATCCAAGATTTTATTTAAAATTACTGCAGAAACTATTCCGTCTAAATCAGAGTGGCTAATTAAACCTATTTTATCTTTATCTGAGATAGATTCTATAAAATTATAAAAATCCTTTTCAGAACCTGAAATATATCTGCTCATTCTTTTTCCAAGATTTCACACCTTATATTATTTTCTTCACAAAGTTCTTTAAAATCTTTAGCATCCTCACTTACTCCAACTATAGAACCATAATGCATAGGAATTGCAATAGAGGGTTTTATTAATTTAGCAGCTTCTGCAGCTTCCTCTGCATTCATAGTGAATCTTCCCCCAATAGGAAGAAGTGCAACAAACTCTTTTCCAGGCTGTTGATACCCTGTAAGTTTTTGCATCTCTGGAATTAAATCAGTATCTCCAGCATGATAAATTATTAAATTATTAATTTTAATTAAATAACCTACCCAACTTTCATCTTTAGAATGAAAATGCTTGTCTAAATTATAAGAAGGGAAAACAGAAACTTTTATGTCACCAATATCCAACTCTTTTCCGGGTTCTACAATTTCAATTTTAACTGGAACATCAAACCGGGTTATTTTACTTTGAGAATCTGCAGTTAATACAATTCTAGTTCCATCTTGAACAACTTTTTTTATATCTGCAACACTACAATGATCATAATGACTGTGAGTTATAAAAATAATGTCTGCTTTTTTTAATCCTTCTTTTATATTGTATGGATCAATATAAATTATCTTTGAATTTTCAATAAAAAAACCAGAATGGCCGAGCCATTTTAATTCAACATCTCCTATCTTCATATAATAGAGCAACCAAAGATGTTTTTTAAAGATTATTACTTTAAACAACTTAAAAACAAAGGAACTTCACGAGAATTGAAATTTAAAAGTAAAGAAGCTCCAGGAAGAAACAGTTCTAACTAATCCTCTTCGTAAAAGGATTCGCCTTCTGAATCTTCGTCTCCGTCAAAATCTTCGTCTTCTTCTTCGAAATCCTCTTCTTCATGTTTAGGCATTGTTATACCTCCAAATTTAAATATCATCTACTTTTCTTCAAGATTTTTAAATCTATCGATACACTTCAAAATAGATAAAACCAAGTGGAAAAGCTTAAAAAAGCATATCTTGTGGATAAATTAATCAAAATGGCAAATAGTTACGTTGATGCACTAAGAGGACACGAAAAAAAGACTGAAACAATTCTTTCTCCAAAAAGACAGATTGTAAAATATCAAAAAGAAAAATGTTATATGTGTGAAAAGAACCTTGGAAATGCAATGTGTTATTTTGCTGAAGTTGAAGGTCCAGACATGAACACAGGAATAAATGGAAAATCCACAAGAGCCATCTGTTCTTCATGTTTTTTCTCATTAGGAAAAAATCCTGTTAAACAAGCAAGAAAATCCAAAGATGTTGAAAAAGAAAAAACAAAGGCAAAAGAAAAACAACAAGAAGACGAAGAAGTTAATCTGTTTAAAGAATTAAGACTCAAGCATAGCACAAAAGACGAAATGTATGATAGATGGAATTAATTCTTGTTAAATAATTACCTCTGTAAAATCATCTAAATTCATAAATCTATGGATATATAATGAGAATAACCTTGTTGTTATAGATAACTAAATCTTCTGAAAATAATTTAAAAGTAATTTAAGGAGTTACTCTTGTCATTGTCCTTGGGAAAGGTATTGCATCTTTTATTGTATCTAACCCACATATCCAAGATACAACTCTCTCAACCCCCATTCCAAACCCTCCGTGAGGAACACTTCCATATTTTCTTGTATCTAAATAAAAAGAGTATTGTTCTGGTTTTTCTCCCATTTCAATTAATCTTTTTTTAATTTTATCTGGATCAGCTTCTCTCTCACTTCCACCGATTAATTCTCCATAACCTTCTGGCCCAATAAAATCACATCCATTGACCACCTTAGGATTTCCTTCTGTCTCTTTCATATAAAATGCTTTAACTTCTTTAGGGTAATTTGTAACAATGATAGGAGTATCATATAATTTACTTAATTCATCTTCTTCAATTGTCCTAAGATCTTTTCCCCAAGGAATTTTAACCTTACATTTATCTTTCAATATTTTTAAAGCATCATCATAAGTAATTCTTGGGAAGGGTTTTTTAACAGTAGGTTCTAATTTCTTGATATCTCTTTCCAAAATTTCTAATTCAAGTTTATTATCTTCTAAAACTCTTTTAACAATATTTTTTATTAGTCCTTCACCATGATCTTGAATGTCTTTAAATGTAGCCCATGCAACTTCCATTTCAGCATGCCAATATTCTGTTAAATGTCTTGAAGTTTTACTTTCTTCTGCCCTAAAAGAAGGAGCCAAAGTATAAATTTTTTCAAGAGAGAAAATTGCTGGCTCAGCATACAATTGCCAAGTTTGTGCTAAAAATACTCCTTTCTTTCCAAAATAATCAACATTAAACAAAGTACTTCCACCTTCACACTGAACTGCTTGAAAAATAGGACTTTGATATTCATAGAATCCATTTTTCCTAAAGTATTCATGAATCGCATTAAATGCAGTGCTTCTTATTTTAAGAATCGCAGTCATCTTCCTGCTTCTTAACCATAAATGTCTTCTATCTCCAAGTAATTCTTCATTCAAATCTTTATTTATTGGAAAATCCTCTGCAATTTGAATTATATTTATTTTTTTAACTTGTATTTCAAAACCAGTTGGAGCCCTTTTATCTTCTTTTATTTCTCCAATTATTTCCAAAGAACTTTCAATTTTAATTTTATCAATATCATTCCATTGCTCTTCAAAGTTTTTTCTCTCTAAAACACACTGAATTATATTTGAACTATCCCTTAATACAACAAACTTCATAGCATTGCTCCCTCTTTCCCTATAAACCCATCCACGCACTGCTACTTCTCCTTTTTTCTTATCTATCGCTTCTTGGATAGAAATAAACTTATGAGTTGCCATAGGATTTTATATGAACAAGGGTTTAATAAATTTTAGCTATTTGATTTACAATCAATTAGTTTTATATATGCTATATTCAACAAGAATTCATGGTATTTGAAGTAAAACATAAAGACAAAAAAACTTCTGCAAGAATAGGTATTCTTCAAACAAAAAAAGGAAAAGTAGAAACTCCTTTTTTTATGCCAGTTGCAACTCGTGGAAGTGTTAAAACTCTAACTTCAGAAGAACTTAAAGAAATGAAAGTTCCTGCAGTTATTTCCAATGCATTAATACTCTCTCTAAGACAAGGTTCTGAAATAGTAAACAAATTCAAAGGAATTGGAAATTTCATGAACTACAAAGGAATTAATTTTACAGATTCTGGAGGATTTCAAATGTACTCTCCAAGCATTTATTTAAAATCAACAAAAGAAGGAGTTTTTTTCAGAAACCCTTTAAATGGAGAAAAAATATTCATGACTCCTGAAAAAAATATGGAACTTCAATTAAAAATATCAAGTGAAGTTGCGATGTGTTTGGATTCTATGCCAATGTACCATAACACAACAAAAACACAAATTGAAGATGCAGTAAATAAAACATCAATTTGGGCAAAAAGATGTAAACTTCATCATGATTATCTTCAAAAAAATCTTCCAAAAAATAAACGTCAACTTCTCTTCGGAATAATTCAAGGTGGAAAATATGAAGATCTCAGAGAAACATCAACAAAGGAATTAATGAGTTTAGATTTTGATGGATATTCAATTGGAGGATTTGGTTTAGGTGAAACAATTCAAGAAGAATTCAATATTGTAAAACAAGTAAAACAACTTCTTCCAGAAAACAAACCAGTTTATTTAATGGGAATTGGAAATCCAGTTGAAATATTAAAAGGTATAGAATTAGGAGTAGATATTTTTGATTCCAGGATGCCCACTCAAAATGCAAGGAGAGGTTCTTTATTTACCTCAGAAGGAAAATTACGTATCTTAAGAGAAAACTGCAAATATAGCCAAGACCCAATTGATAAAAACTGCAAATGCTTTGTATGCAAAAACTACAGCAGAGCATTCATCCGCTACCAGCTTATTCATGATGAATTTACAGGAAAGAAGCTTGCAACATATCATAATATTTACTATTTAACAAAAATAATAGAAACAGCAAAACAAAAAATCAAACAAGGAAAATTTAGTGAATTTCAAAAAGAAGTTGAAGAAAAATATAAAGAAAAATAAAAAATATTCTTAAGGAGTCAACCTTGTTCTATCTCTTGGAAACATTGTTGCTTCCTTGACATTATCCAATCCACAAATAATCTGAGTTATTCTTTCTAATCCAATTGACCAACCAGAATGAGGTGGAGCTCCAAATCTAAAACTATCAACATATGATTTAAAATTATCAGGATTAAGTCCTTTAGCTTTCAGTCTTGCAATTAATAAATCAGGTATATGGATTCTCTGTCCTCCAGAAGAAATTTCAATTCCCCCATATAACGCATCAAATCCTTCACTTAATTTAGCATCTTTCTTTTCATCCTTAGTCATAATATAAAAGGGTTTAATTGAAGTTGGCCATGAATGTGTAAAAACCAAATCTCCAGGATACATCTCACAAAGCTTTCTTTCTTCTTCTGGTGTAAAATCTTCTCCTATTTTTCCTCCAACTTTTTTAAGTGCTTCTTCATAACTCAAATAAACTCCTTTAGGAATTTTTAAATTCTTAACCCCAAGAACATCTAACTCCCTCTTACACTTTTCCAAAACCTGCTTAACAATAAACTTCACAACTTCTTCAAGTTCTTTCATAATACTCATTTGATTTGTAAATGCACACTCAATATCCATTTGTCTTATTTCATTTATATGACGTGTAGTATTGTGCTTTTCAGCTCTCCATACAGGAGTTATAGTAAAAGTATCTCCAAGTGAACATGCAAGCATTTGTTTATATAATTGGGGAGATTGTGCTAAATAAGCTTTCTGTTCAAAATACTGCACAGAAAACAATTCTGTTCCTCCTTCTGAAGATGCACTGATTATGCAAGGAGGTTGTATTTCAACAAATCCTTTATTGTAAAAATGTTCTCTGAATGCATTTGCAATCACTGTTTGAATCTCAAATATAGCTTGAATTTTTGGTTTTCTTATATCTAAAAATCTATTATCCAATCTTGTAGAAAATTCAGTTGTAGTTGTTTTTTCATTAACATGAATAGGTAATTTCTCTGCAACACTTATCACCTCTAAACTTTCAACATCTACTTCAACATCGCTTCTAGCAAACTCTGCTTTAACTTTAGCAGCTTTTGTTTTACCTTTTATTTCAACTGCACTCTCAAGACTCAAATTAGATAATTTTTCCAATTCTTTTACTTGAACAACACACTGAACAATACCTGTTTTATCTCTCAAAAGAACAAAACCTAATTTAGCTAATAATCTAACTTCATAAATCCAGCCTTTCAATAAAACTTCTTTTCCTGCTTTAATATCTTTAACTAAAGTTCTTTCCATTAAGATTAAAGAAAAATGGGGTTTTTTAATTTAATGCTTGTGCTGTTTATTCTTTCCAAAAAACTTTACACTCTTAACCTTACCTTTATTTTCATTCACATCAATCAAAACCTGTGCATTCTCTCCAAAACCAGGATTAATAACAAGAGTTTTACCTATTTTATCTTTCCCTTTACCTTCATGAACATGTCCTCCAATACAAATTAGAGGATTATACTTTTCACAGAATTTTCTTGCAAGAGAAGAACCCAAATGCATCCCATGCGCATGACTCTCTTTATTATTAACAACATCTAATTTAGTATTCCTAGGAATATTATGAGAGATAAAAATGGTAGGAAATTTATTCTTCCTTTTAGAATATGAATTAAATAACTTCTTAATTAAATTAAAATAATATCTTTTAAGCATTTCATGCTGAGATTTTGAAATTTTAAGTTTTCTTTTTCTTTTATAATCTTCATAAGAAGAACTTAACCCATATCCAAAAAAATTAATTTTATTAAATTCATTATTTTTAAACTGACAATCTTTAATATTTTTTAATCCATTAGTTAATTTTGGATTTATCTTCTCGCTCATCCAAGAATCATAAAAATATTTCATATAACTATAATCATCCTTATCAGGATTTTTTATATTAGTTCTGCCATAACTCTGATCCCAATTTCCAGGAACAATAAAAACTTGTTTTTCAAAACTATTAAGATATTCCAATACTTTCCTGCCAACAGCAAGAGAATCTTTCTCTAATTTCCTTAAACCACTTTTTCCTATTTGCTGAATTATAAATTCATCATTGGAAGGAGTATTTTCTCTATCTTTCTTTAATGCTTTGAACCATTTCTGAATGTAAGGTCTAAATTTACTATCATCACAAAAATCTCCAACCTGAATTATACAATCAAAATCTTTAAAATGAATTTTAGGCTTTTTTCCATGCAAATCTCCAATAACAAGAATTTTCATTTTTATTTTATTTCTTATTTAAGAGCGTATTTATTACATCCATTGCTTCTTTACCATTAATCTTTCCTTTAAACTTACTCATAACCAACCCCATATATGCATTAGCATTTAATCCTGGTTTATCTTTTATCATCTTAAGTATTTCTCCTTCAATCTCAGAATCATCTGCTTTTTCTATTTTTATTGCTTCTTCAAAGCTCTTTCCTTTAACCAGATTAATTAGAATATCTTTAACATCTCCTTCACTTATTTTCTTTTTATTTAATAATCTTAAAATATCCCCATAATACTCTATAACTTGCTCTTCAATTTCATCTAAAGTTTTGTTTTCTTTTGAAGAAATCTCCTTTGGAAATAAAACAATCATCTTAGCAATAAAATTAAGATTAGAATAAATTTCTGCAAGAGATTTCAATTCTTCAATCTTATCCTCACTTAAAATTAATTTAACCATCTCTTCACTTAATCCTTTTTCTTTAAGCTCTCCAGCACTCTCGCTTCTTAATTTAGGTAAATCCTTCTTTAAACTATCAATGAAATCTCTGGATAATTTAAGCAAAGGTAAGTCTGTTTCAGGATACATTCTATCTGCACCAGGCATTGGTCTTAAAAATTCTGAACTAGAATCAGGCAAAGCATTTCTTACCTCTGCTTGAGTCGGAGTTCCTTGATCATAAAGATCTTTTTGCCTTGAAACTTCGTTTTCAATTGTTTTAATGAAAGTTCTCATATCTTGAACTCCTTTCATTTCAATTCTATTTCCATTTAAAATAGAAATATTAACATCCTGTCTTATAGTCCCAATTCCTCTTTTAACTTTACAACTTCTTAAAACATCTCCAATATGTAATGCAACTTCTTTAGCTTGTTCAGCAGATTTAATATCTGGAGCAGTTGCAATCTCAATCAAAGGTATACCCAATCTGTCTAAATTCCAATAAACTTTATCTCCTTCTGTTTTAACTTTTCTTGCAGCGTCTTCTTCCAAACAAATAGTATCAATACCTACCTTTCCAAAAGCAGTTTCAACACATCCATCCCTTGCAATTAAAACAGTTCTTTGAAATCCAGAAGTATTGCTACCGTCAATAACAGTCTTTCTCATAATCTGACTAATGGGAATTATCTTGCAATTAAGAAGTAAAGCAATCTGAAGCGCTATTTTCAAAGAATCTTCATTTATTTCATGTGGAGGTTCTTCATCTAATTCAATTAAACATGTGCTATTCTTATAACCCTGATAAACAAAAGTTTTTTTCAAAGAAGCCTGATATTCTGCAGCTTTATCTACTTCTCCTGATTCTCCTGCAACTGCATGTAATTTTCTTTCAATATAAAAATCAGGTAAATCTCCTCTTAAAATTGAAGGACAATTACAAAAAAGTTTATGAGTATCTAACTGCTGATGTATTTCCAAACCAGATTTAAATTTTAATTTTGAATAATCAATATTTACCATAAAAGAACCAAGAAAAAAGCATTATTAAATTTTAGCATAAACTTTCCAGATTATTTTCAAACTTGATCTTGACTCTTGTTTCTTTAAAATTTTTCAGTAAAATCTCTTTTAATGGAACCTCAAGACTTTTTTGAGTATAAACAAGCACATCTCTTTGTAAGGGCAAAATCTTTTTCAAAACAACAACTAACTTTTGTTCATCTATTTTACCAAGAGCTTCCCTATTTCTATCAAAGCACCCATAATCAAGATAATAATCTTTTGTCAAAGAATTATAAGATAAAAAATAACGTTTCATTTTAATTCCCTCATTAATCTCTCCAAATTTAAAGTTAAAGTTGCCTTATCCAACCCATCCAATTTATCCCTAAATCCTGCTTTTTTATAAACCTTCATTGGAATTTCCAAAACCTCTGCATCATTGATACATCCAAAAGAACTTCCTAATGGAGTTATATTGTGTTTAATTAAAACTTCAATTGAAGGGGCATTACAAGTGTAATGAACAAAAGAGTCCCTACTAAAAGAATAATAAGGAAAATACTCTAATGTGTGTGGTTTATGCCCTTTTTCCATATAAAATAACAGACAAACTAATATTTAAATCTTTCTAATTGTTACTATGTGTAAGTTACAACTAATAAATAATTAAACTTATAACCAAAGTTTTCCTATATAAACTATGAAAAAAAAAGAGGAAAATATATTAAAAAAAATACACCAAATCCATATTAGAACTCCTGAAACATTCGCACAAAAAGCTTCAGATAAATTAACAAAATGGATTGGAAGTTGGGCATTTATCATTTCGTTTATAACTTTTATATTAATTTGGATATTCTTAAATGCATATGCACTCTTAAGCTCATGGGATCCTTATCCATTTATTCTACTAAATCTAACTCTCTCCTGTATTGCAGCCATACAAGCTCCAATAATATTAATGTCTCAAAACAGAGTAAACCAAAAAGACAGGCAAAGAATGGAATATGATTATATAGTAGATAGAAGAACTGAAAAAGAAATTGAAAAAATAAAAATACAACTGGATAGAATAGAAAGTAAACTAAATCAAAGAAAATATTAAATACTTAAGAAAATTAAATAATTCATGGTATTAAAAAACAGTGTTATAGAAAAATTAGCTTCTGAAGGAAAAATAACTTATCTTCCAGCAGAAGAATCAAGGAATATCTATTTTAATCTGGCTAAAAAAGGTATTGAATATAAAAGAGCGTATAAAAGAAAAGAATTTTATTCACATATTGCAGCAAGTAAATTAGTTCTTAATGCTTGATTATTCTTCCAACCTATCATTAAATTCTCCAACAATATTCTGAAGCATCTTTTCTTTTACAAGATTCTTGGATTTAATCCATTCTTCATTTCCCAAAACCCATCCAAGTTTAACTAAAGCAGTTTCAGAAAGCATATCATTCAAATAAATAACTCCTGCATCAATTAACTTTCTCCCACTTGAATAAACCAGTCCATCAACTCTTCCATTAATACATTGAGAAGTCCCACAAAATATCATTCCTTTACCTGAAAGCTCTTTTATTTTCTTTATCCAAGATTCAGATGCATTCCCTATTCCGCTCAATTCAATGACTACTCCTTTATATCCATTCTTATGATAATATTCCAAAATATCTGGAGATTGTCCAGGATAAAATTTAACAAGAGCTACCTTCTCTTGAAAGCTCTTAACACATTTAACTTTCTTTACATTTCCTCTTTTATTGAAAGAATTTAAAATATCCAACCTTCCATCAAAATAAACTCTTGCAATACTCTCTCCATTAACAACTTTAAATGCATCTCTTCTTGAAGTATGCAATTTTCTTACTTTTGCACCAGGCATAACATCACAAAAATTATCTTCAGAATTAGCATGTCCCACTAAAACAACTTCGGCAATATCACTAATCCCTGCAATTATTGAAGAACAAACTAAATTAAGATTAGCATCAGAACTAGCCCGATCTATACTTCTCTGAGAATAAGTTAAAACAACTGGCTTATTTAATTTACCCAGCATAAAGCCAAGAGCAGCAGAAGTATAATGTAAAAAATCAGTACCATGAGTTATTACAACTCCTTGAATATTTGAATCATTCAAAAGAGTTTCACATAACTTTGCTATTTTTTGCCAATCTTTAAAATCCATTTCCTCTGAAAATTTCATAAAAGGAACTTCTATCTTTAAGACATTAACTTTTTCAAAAATCTCAGGATAAAATTTAAACAAGCTTTCAGGACTATCTAATGGGTGAACTCCTCCTGTCTTTGAATCATACTTAGAAGAAATTGTTCCTCCAGTTATAATCATAGCTATATTGGGTTTAGAAGGATCTTTTTTTATCCCTATTTCTTCTTGTTTTTCTTGAAATTCTTTTAATACTTTTAAATGGACTATCTCTTTTTTATTTAAACCAATATTATACCCATTACCTAACTTCAATAAAATTATCCCTTTATCAGATTCTGGACTTTTCAAAAGAGTACCTTCATAAATCAATTTACCAAAATGTACTTCAATTAAATCCCCGGGTTTAGCAGAATCAACCTTGGAAATAATAGCCAATGCTTCTGATTTTTCCTTTGCTCTCAGAGCTAATTTCTTTACCATACTAAATTAAAAACAATCAGCAATTAAAAACTTAATGATATCTCTAATCCCATTAATAATTCATGAGCCCAGGAGGAATTGAACCTCCATCACCGGGGCCGAAACCCGAAATTCTATCCGTTGAACTATGGGCCCAAATCAACAATAAATAAAACCTGAAAACCTTTTTATACTTTGAGATTACATTAATTAGAAACCACAATTAAATAATTTTAAATATGCTCTTTAGCTTATCTAAATATGAAAGAAAATAAAGAAAAAATACAAGAAAAGTCACAAGAAGGTATAACTGTTAAAAAACAAGAAAATTTTTCTGATTGGTTCAGTGAGATAATAGAAAAAGCAGAATTAGTTGACTTAAGATTAGATGTTAAAGGATTTACTATCATTAGACCTTGGGCAGCAATGACTATGGAAAATATGTTTGAACACTTAGAAAAAGAATTACAAAGAAAAGGACATAAGCCAACATTTATGCCTTCAGTAATACCCAAAGAAAATCTAATAAAAGAATCAGAACATGTTCAGGGATTTACTCCTGAAGTATTTTGGTTGAAAGATATTGGAGACAATAAAGAACTTGCTTTAAGGCCAACTTCTGAAACCCTCTACACTCCGATGTTCAAACTCTGGATAAGAAGCTATAGAGATTTGCCATTAAAATTATACCAAAGAGGTTCTGTTTTCAGAATAGATACAAAGGCTACACGCCCATTAATAAGAGGAAGAGAATTTATTTGGATTGAATGCCATGATGCATTTGCAACAAAACAAGAAGCAGAAGCTCAGGTTCAAGAAGATATAGATACAACAGAAAAAGTAATGCATCAAATCTATGGTGTGCCTTTCTTACCTATGAAACGTCCAGATTGGGATAAATTTGCAGGAGCAGAATACACAGTAGGTTCAGATTGTTTTATGCCAGATGGAAAATTAATCCAGCAACCTTCAACACATTTAATGGGACAGAAATTCTCAAAAGCATTTGATGCTACATTCAAGAATAAAGAAGAAAAAGAAGAATATTTATGGACAACTGCATATGGTCCTGCAGTATCCAGAATACTAGCATCTGTTATTGCAACCCATGGAGATGATTCAGGAATGATTCTCCCTTATGCAATATCTCCAGTACAAGTGGTTATAATACCCATATTTAATGCAGAGAATAAAAACAAAATATTAAAAAAATGCAAAGAAATATCTGAAAAACTTGAAAAAGAAAACATAAAAGTAAATACCGATGAAAGAGAATATAAAAGACCAGGAGAAAAGTATCACATTTGGGAATTGAAAGGTGTGCCTTTCAGAATAGAAATAGGAGAAAAAGAACTAAAAAACAATGAGATAATATTATTTACAAGAGACACAAAAAAGAAAGATAAACTTAAATTAACTGATTTAAAAAAAATATCTAAGTTAGGAATAGAATTCGATAACAGGCTGAGAGAAAAGGCAGACAAATTTATGGAAAACAGAATAGTTTCTTGTTCAAATAAAAAAGAAATAAAAGAAATATTGTCCTCTGGAAAATTAGCAAGAGTCAACTTCTGTTCTACAGATAAATCAAGTATAAAATGTGCAGAAGTTGTAGAAAAAGAATTTTCAGGAGATGTAAGAGGAACCCTAGCCAATAAAGATGAAAAACCAAATGGAAACTGCATAATTTGTGGAAAACCAGCAACAAAAGTGGTGTATGTTGGAAGAAGTTATTGAAAAATATCAATATCTACGAATAAATAAAATAACATCTATTAACTATTTATATTCTATTTTTCCAATTTTATGCAATTATTAAGCTCATCTTCAAGCTGTATTGTAAAAGCAATTAATTTGCTTAACTCTTGCTCAACTTTCTTTTTTTCCATGTCTGTATTTTTACCTTTCATGTTATACAAAACAAACATCTCATTAATTCAAGTTTTTCAAATCTAGAAAGAAAATGCCCCAACCCAATCCAGATTTTAGAACTGAATTAAATTGAGTTCGGTTTAATATTGAAAGTATAAACTAAACACGAACACACATCCCATATAGAGATATTCATTCTGTTTAATCTATCCTTCATATTAAATTAAATAATAAATACTTTATAAATTTTTATGTTCAACTGGAATCAAAGTTTTCTTTAGTCTCACAAACACAACATATCCCACCAAGAATATCAAAATAACAATCATCAATATTATTATAATGTAAATAAATTTGAAACCATTATTCTTACCCTCTCCTCCAAAGAAATCAACAACTGCCCTATTCCCAAGAGAAGTCTCATTAACTCCTGGACTACTTAAAAAAGAAATTTCTTCGTGAATTTCTTTAAACAACATTCTTGAAGTATTAAAGAAAGTAATTGTCAAAACAGATGCTTCTAAATCATAATAAGAGTCATTATTTAAATTAATTTTAACTGTATTATTTAAACCAACAGAATAATTAGTAGAGTTAATAGAAAAATTAATCACTCCTGTAAACCTATTAACATCCTTTATGTCTGCAAGATACTGTCCTTTCTTGGATAAATTAAACTCAATTAAATACCCCTTTGAAATAGGAGTTTCATATCCTTCTTGGATTTGAGGATAAGAAGGTTTAAGAACAACCTGTTCATCTCCTGATCCTCCTCCCCCTCCTCCACCAGAATCATCATCTTCCTCCTCTTCTTCTGTTTTTAAAGTGTAAACCAAAGTAGAATAATTATTTCCAGAAAAATCATTGAAATACCATCTATATCCAATACTCTTGTCTAAAGTGGAATTAAGAATTTTTATTGTAGTTATAAAATAAGGTGTTGAAGTAAAGTTAACTGCACTGTCATTAACCCATGTCCCGCTATTGTTTGTTGAGAATATGTATTGCCCATTTGGATGCAATCTATAATTATCAGAAATATTTACTTTAAATCCACATATATCTCCTGCAATAGTGTTGTTATGAGAAACCAAATTATAAGTGGGGGCAATTAAATCTTCTAACCTAGAAGTTTTTGGACCATAATCTTGCCCATATCCTCCCCATTTAACATCCCAATTTGTTGAATTCAAAGGATATTCTTCTCCATCATCTCCCCATCCATTTAAATTAGAATCATAAACTCTTTTATAAAAAATATCAGAGTATTCATTTCCTTGTGCATTTCCTAAAACACTGGTATTAAATTTATTTGATGAATTACTATTATTGATATAATATCCACCAGTTGTCGTAAAATTATTCCAATAAAATGAATTATTATAAGCCATATCAGATATTCTTAAAAGAGAACTGTTAACATTTCCAGGCAAAGATAAAAGAGTATTATTCACAAATAAATTTTCATTCCCGTTCTCAAAGTAAACAGAGTTATTATTTGTTGAATTAAATCTAGATAAAGTTATATTATTCTTATATCCAGAAACCTTAAGGCTCTCACCAATATTAGAAGATATATCTAAATCATGCAAATAATTAAAATCAGAACCAAGAATAATTCCATTTCCATATCCAGATACAAAAATGCTAATTTCAGATAATGAATTATTGTCTGCACTGGAATTAATTGCAATTCCTGCGCAATAATCAACATCTATCTCTAAATTTGAAAAATTATGGTTATTGGAGCTGTACTCTAAATATATCCCATAACATTCTGTATCAATATCTGAATTTGTAATATTATTATAAGCACTAAAACTACTATAAATAGCATGTCCATTCTCTCCATAATCAATTAATGTATTATTATCTATTAAAACATATGTTGAATTGTAAATAGAAACACAATCAGAAGTATTCCCAAAGATATTAACCTCATTATTAAATAAATAAACATCAGTTGAATAATTCTGAACTATAATACCATGATTAAAATTTCCTTCTCCTCCAAATATATTGCAATTTTTAATTGTAATATTGCTTATATTATTTACATTTATTCCATATCCAAATTCACTTATTGAATAATTAATCCAGTATCCATTACAATCCAAGGTTATGTTTGGTTGAGTTATTGTGAAACATGTTCCATTTGAACTTACATTACCTGTTAATGTATAAACCGTATTTGCAGAATCTAATGTACCACAAGAATTCTCTCCAGGTATTGAATCAGATGTAATTATGAATGTATAAATTTCCGTTGAATTTGTATTTCCTGCACTATCATTAAAATACCATTTATATCCTACAACCATCCCAACACTTGAGTTTAATGTCTTGGTAACATTTGCCCATGAAGGAGTTGAAGTGAAGTTAACTGCACTGTCATTAACCCATACTCCTGTATTATTTGTTGAGAAGATATATTGTCCATTTGGATTTAACTCAGAATTATCATTAATATAGATAGAAAATAAAACAAAATAATTTTCCAGAGTAGAATTATGAGCAACTGAACTGTATGTTGGAGGCGTTGTGTCTGCTCCTGAAGAAATTATAAGGGTATTGTTTGTTAAAGAGAAACTAGATACAGAATCTCCATCATAAGTTAAACAGTTCCATAAATAATTTCCATCATTGTTTAGCGTATAGTTAATGTTAGTTGAATTAGAAGTTCCACTAATATTAGAGCTTAAATTAGAAGAAATTAAATTTCCTGTAGAATTCCAAACATAAAGAGTTGTATTCTTTAAATCATAATCATCAGTTAAATTACATTGGAAATTTATCTGGCCAGGAGACAAACTAGAACCATTTGAGGGGGAACTAATTGAAGTAACTGGAGCAGTATTATTCTGACCATTCCAACCAGCAATCTTTGCCATCATAACCCAAAAAGCATTTGCTTTTCTCTCACAGTTTGCACCCTCTGAATGAGCACATTCAAAAGAAGGTGAAGAAGGCCATTCACATTCCACAATTGTGTTATTATATGCTGCGTGATAATCATTTGTATAACAATAACTAGTCCCATTATGCCCATCTAAATCTGCAAAGTCAAAAAGAGTCATATTATATTCAATAGCAAAATTTCTCACCATATCATTATTCCTTTTCAAAGTATCTCTCATAAGATTTGAATAAATATATTCATTGTTCTGACTAGCAAGATGTCCAGTCATTAAAATAAATGTCATATTCGGATACTGTTGCTGCAACCAATACATATTGTTAAGATAAAGTTCTACCTGCTCTATTGAATTATCTGACTGCTGTCCACACCAACTCCACATAGAAATATTATAGTTTCCTGTATCTGCTACTGCAGTTGTTCTTGTTAAAGCATCTGAAGCTGTAACATTATCCCAATAATCTTCTGGTGCAATATATGTTTCAGGAGGATTTCCATCATATATTCTTAATGCAGTAATATCTGCTGGTAAACCTTCAGTAGAAGCAACTCTCACTGCAATATTGTATTTAGAATTTACACTAGATTCTACATATTCACTCCCTTGTATTATTTGCTCCCCATGTGAAGTATGTGCATAATGCAAGGTTAATTTTTTTGCTTGCTCAATCCAATAATTAGGAATATTTTCAAATTCTGTAACAGACGTATGATTTACCACAAAATAAGTGGGATTATATAAACTCAAATTAGTTGAATTAACCCACCAAGTTTCATAAGAAGAAGTATAATTCTCATTTCCAGGATAAATAACAGTTATATTATAAAATCCAACATTATTAAACTGCGTCAAATTATAAATTGGACTAGAACCAAAATTAATTAAAGTTCCATTA
>CAZNIA010000005.1:6043-36354 GCA_964572995.1 Candidatus Woesearchaeota archaeon | reverse complement strand
CTTTTTTTGTTATTAAATCTCTGTAAAGTCCTGTTTTGTAAAAGTCTTTTGTTGTTTTTCCCCATCTCCACTGTTTTTTGAATATTGCCTTTAAACTATCTGGTTCCATGTGCTCAACAGCGTTTTCAAGCATACCATTCTTCTTTGTTATTTGCTTGAATTCATGCCAAGTAATTATATGATCTTGAGCAGCGCATATGTTTATGTGCTCTTTTGGAATTTTGCTATGAGCTTTCATAAGCATTTTTCTTTTAAAGAATCTTGGAAGAACAATATCATCATCCGGTCTCCAGTAAGTCTGAACAAGCATTCTATCTGCATCATACAATGAAGGTAAAAATTTTTTTCTGTTATATGCTCTTTCCCAGAACCATAAACTGTCATAATCCTTCATTTTCTCGACTGCTCTCTCAATCGCTGTTTTCTCTAATATTTGATCTGAATCAAGAAGCAGAACATATTCTCCTTTGCTTTTTTCAGTTCCTAAAATTCTTGCTTCAAGGAGTTTTCCTTGACACATCACAACTCTTGCATTGAATTTTTTTGCTATTTCAAGAGTTTTATCTTTACTATAACTATCAACTATAATTATCTCAATGTTTTTGTAAGTTTGATTTTTAACAGCATTCAAACACTGCTCCAATGTATTTTCAGAGTTGTACGTTGGGATATTCACTGAAACCAATTGTTTACTCATTTGAATATATCTCGTATATTCTTTTTAAAATTTTGTATACTTAATTCCGGAGTGTCTATCTTTTTAGGTTTCTTTTTAGATTTCATAAATTCTTTCAAAGATTTAACTATATTCTCAACAAAAACATCTTGATTACTCTCTTCTTTTATAGGATAATATTGAGGGACATCTTTAATCAAATCAAAATATCCTCCTCTATCTGTGGCAATAATAGGTTTTCCTGCTGCTAATGCTTCAAAAGGAACAATCCCAAAATCTTCTATAAATGGAACAAATAAAACTGCCTTTGAATTTTCATACAACTCAAGGACATCTTTATTGTTTAATCCAGCTTTTATTTCAATATTTTTCAAGTTCTTGGATAGCTTTTTAATGTAATCAAAATATTCTTGATTTTCAAGCCCACCAGAAACAACTAATTTTTCATTGGGATATTCCTTGGAAAATTTTTTCCACGCCTTTATAAGTAGATCTTGTCTTTTTGGATTATTAAGCCTAGATAAATAAAAGAAAAACTCTCCCTTCCTTTCAGACAATTCCTGGAATTTCTTTAAATTAACAGGAACATAGATTACTTTTGACTTTTTGTTTTTTAAAAGCCCTTTTATTTCTGCCCTTTGTTGCCCTTCTTTGGATATAAAGATAGGATAATCTATTTTTTTCCATGCAATTCTCTCAAAAAAGTTGTATAATTTAACAGATAAAAGATAAATTTTTTTTGAAATAAATTTTTTATATCTATTTTTAAGATTCCACTTGATAATCTCAGGGTAAGCATCTCTAAGAATAGTGTTAACATATGCAATTGTTTTTCCTTTTTTGTAATTTCTAAATGTTATGAACTCTCCTACTCCAGAAGTATAAATCAAAAAATAATCGTATTTTTCTAAAGGTATCTTCGAGAAAAGACTCAAGAAAAGAAACATCCCTCTTAATATCTTTGTTTTAGATAATTTTTTAGATATTTTTGGTCCAAGGATATTTATCTTGTGTTTTTTAAATTCTTCAAAAGAGTTTTTTTCGTCGTATATCCAAGTATATAAATCAAAATCAAATTCTGGGAGATTCATAATCTCAAGTAAAACTTTTTCAGAACCGCCTTTGCTTTTTATCCAAGGATAAAATATTGCTATTCTAAGCTTTTCCTTTTTAGATTTCATTTTGTAAATGTTTTATTATCTAATTCTGCATATCCACCAGAGACAGCACTAAATTCTTCTAATGCAATTATCTTTTCAGGAACATCAACTTTCCATATTTTCAATGGTCCTCTTAATCCAGAGAAATAAAAGAACTCATTTAATCTCATTCCACTATACATCTCAAGATAAGTTTCTAAAGGATCAGGTTCAGAATGAGCTAATTCTATTCCTTTATATAATCCGTTAGGATCATTCATGATGTATAATTGTGCAACGAGGCTATCTACAACTCTTGGTGAAAAGTAAATCAATGCACCTTCTTCATCTAATTGTATTCCCCCATTAACTTGAGATATCTGGGGTATAAGATACACTGCACTATTTGTTCCATTTTTATAATCATACAATGTGTTGTTATAATACAAATATCTTACAGGCAAATTAATTTGATTTCCATTATAGATATATGCCGCTATAGGTTGCTTGAACTCACCCTTTTCTTTCTCGAGTATTATCCCTCCTATTCCAGAGTTTTCCATTGGTATAAATGTCTTTTTGCCATTTTCTTCATAAATTAAATCTTCATCTAATCCATATCCTCCATTGTATATTCTTATTGTTCCATTCTTTGTTTCTTGAACTTGAGAAGGATTTGATACCATTGTAGGGATAAATGAAAATCTATCTTTTGTTTCTTCATCGCTTCCAATACTACTATAAGCAGAATACTTTCCTATATCTGTTGGGTCTATCAATAAATAAGAAACATTTTGGGATTTCATGAAACTCAAAGCACTCTCTGGTTGAGGAGTTGTCAATAAGTATCTTCCTATTAAATGATCCCAATATCCATTTCCATGTCCCCCATCTGTTACAGTTGGTCTCTCTCCCATATACTGAACCCAGTATCCATAATCCCACCAGTGAACAAATATATCTCCAGGTTGAGTGTTTTCTCTTACCCATTTCATTGAATATTGCCATTGTACATTTGCAGAAGAACCTATTTGTTCTGATTGCGCTTTAATAGTCCTTATGTAATTAACAGAGGTAAATACAAGCAAGATCAATAAACCTATTAAAACAGCATAAATCACTATCTTGATAATCTCGTCTTTAGTTGATTTTGAATATTCATATATTTTTATAACAGCATAAACTCCAACAAAGCACACAATAGGAGCGAGTATAAACAATAATCTCAATGCACTTACTCCTGCAAGAGACATAAAAAGTATAAGAAGCATTACTACAACATTTTCACTTTTAACTTCAACTTTATCTTTGAAATAAATCCATATAAACACTCCAAAAAATACAATTATACTTCCAATGTAAAAGAATTTACTGATAAATGAATCTCCATTAAATATAGAAGCTGTAGAATATCTATGGAAAAATATTGCAAATATCATCAATATCCAGAAAAATGAAAATAGAATTTTGTTTTTCTTTTTATGTATCCCTCTTGAAAAATCAACACCAATTATTGCTGCACCAGCAATAAATAGCCAGAAAAATAATTTCCCAAACTGATTTATAATGTCTCCAGTATATGGAAGAGCATTTTCAGCTACAGTCTCTCCAACTCTTCCTCCTCCAAATGGCCTAAGTATATTTTGGATTATTCCAGATAAAGAAACCCCTAAACTTTGATTAAATATTAATCCGAATACTAGGGCAAGAATAACAGTTATCGCAGCACTTACAATAATTCTATTTTTTCCAATTTCTTTTATTTTCCTGTTTTTTGATTTTAAAAGAATATAATCCACAATAATAAATAAAAACACAAAAGGAATTACTATTCCTCTAATATTCATTATTAGTGATATTACTGTATTCAATGGATAAGAAAATATAAAACTCATAAGTACAAATGAAATAAACCAGAAAATATAAAATAAAAGATATTCCTTGAGATTATTTCTGCCTTCTTCATTGTTCACTTTATTTGTTATCCATAACAAGAAAATTGTTAAAGGAATTATCAGTAAAACAAAAGAAGCAACTCCACTCCAAGCAACTATGTTAAATATTGTGAAAAATCCAGTTATAATCCCAAGAATTATTGCCATTTTCCATGAGTTCTTTTTTTCAATATTCTGCATTGATACCGCAAAAGAAAGTAATACCAAGAAAAATGCAAATATTCCTAATGGTTCGTGGTCTGAAACTCCGGCCATTGTTCTAAATAAATAAGCAGGAATTATTGCAAGGAAAAAGCTAGATAAAAGGGCAGCAAGTTTTGATTTTGTTATCTTTAATATTAAAAAGAAAAATACAAACATACTAAGCACAAAGAAAATTACTGGGTAAATCACATCAACATATCTTAATGTTATTGTGTCTGAAAATTTACTCAACAATTTATACATAAATACTAAAGCATGAGGTAGAAATTCTCCACTAAAAGGAAGATTAAGTGAAGGATATCTCATTACATCGTAAGGAGGATAACTTCCATTTTCATTTAAAACTTCTGCGAGTCTTAGAAAATAAAACGCATCCAAATCTGCTGTAAGATACTCTCCAGTTGTAGAGTCTTTCAATAAATCTATATTATTTGTTCTTATCTGTGCAGCAAATGCAATAAGAGCAATCAATAAAACAGCAGTTATAATTACAAGGATTTTCTTTTGATTAAAGAAATTAAAAACTTTTTTAGCTGTTACTTTCATTACTTCCTTATTCATTGAAATTAAAGAAAATCACCATTTAAAAACTTTAGTCTAAAGACGAATAAACAAGATAAATCCCAAAGCAATTATGAATATTTGGAATATATTTATAAGAGCTACAACTTCATTTTCATAAGCTTTTTTATTTGATTTTATCTTCTTTAAAATAGCTATTGCAAGATGTTCTAAACCATATATTTTATCATAAGGCAATTCCAAACTTCCATCTGAATTTGGCTTTCCAAAGCTTTGCTTTTTCAGTCTTCCTCTTAATTTAAGAAGAGTCTCAAGAATATAAGGGATAAAGAAAAATATTGCTATCTTTTCAGCATTTCCAAGTATAGCCATGCATGCAACAGCTGCTCCTATAGCATAAGTTAAAGCATCTCCTGGAAATATTCTGGCAGGATTTGAATTAAATATATAAAATGCAATTAGTGCAGCAACAAGACATAATCCAATAACTGTTAACCAGGAATTCCCAGTAAAATAAGTCACTAAAGACATTGCACCTATAAGTAATATACCCTGTCTTGCTTCTAAACCATTAAATCCTGCAAGGAAATTAAAAGTTGTTGTCGCTCCAATTATTCCTATTGGAAGAACAAGCAATGGAAATAATATTCCAAGTTCCATTCCAAGAACATGAGATTCTCCCGCATTAATCACCATTAAAGGAATAGCTGCAAACAGAACTAAAATTATTCTTGAACGTTTTGATAATCCTCCTTTTTTCCATCCAAATAAATCATCTATTAAACCGATTCCTGCAACTAAAAGCAAGGTAGTAGTCATTGCAAATATTTTTATTGATATCCCGTCAAGAGATTTAAAATAAAAAGTTTGAATAGCGATATACATAAATATTCCTATTATTGCTCCCACAACAACAATTATTCCTCCAGAACCAGCAACATTTTTCTCTTTTTGATACTTATTCATATCTTCCCAAACCAAACCTATCTGTTTAGCTTTTTTTATCCAAAAAGGCATTGCCAAATAAGTACAAAAGAAACTTATGAAAATCGTTATGAGTATTAGCGGCTCCATGTTTATTTAAGATTTGTCTTGCTTTTAAATTTTATTTGAATATTAAAGGAGTTATATATACCTCGATTAATGCAGCAACAATCAAAATTAAAAGTGCAAGGAAGATGAGTATAATCACATTTTCAAGAACTTTCAAGAATCTTTTATCTTTTATTCCATGTCTTATTAATCCAACTCCAAATATCCCTCCAGCCAAAGCAGTTATGAAATATGCCGCAATCTCAGGCAAACCATGTATTGCATATCTTGCAATTCCTAAATGAATTTCACTTAGATTATATTTTGTGAATATTCCTATTGCTGCAGCAATAACACTCGCATTCCAAACCAAGATAAATAATGCCCCTGCTCCGAATATCAATGAAAATATAAGTGTAAAAATCATAACGTATACATTATTTTCCACTATTGACAAAAATCTTATCCCACTTATAGATGCCCCTGTTACATTGATTTTTCCTGAGGAATATTGTTCTACACACCCGCTTACATCGCCAGGACTATTTATTTGACAATAAGTTTGTATCTGGAAATTCAAGAGATTTGCATCTTGTAATACTATATTCCAGAATGAAAAAGCCACAACAAAACCAAAAAACAACCACATGAATGCAAATATGGCATCTTTATGTGCTTGCCAGATACTGAAAACACCTTCTACCTGCTCGTCTTCTTTTTCTTCCCTTTTTATTATAAAATACATGAAAGGAAAACTAAACATAATACAAAACAAAACAACAAGCATACCAGAGGCATTAGATAAATTAGGATCATCAGAAAAAAACCAATGGACAAGTAAAAGTGAAAGTGATGCATAAATAAGCCCAATGAAAAACATCTTCCATGGTCCCCTTTCCCCTTTTTTTGGATTTATAAGAGTCTCAAGCATACCCCTACTAAAAAAAGAGAATTTTTAAATGTTGGGGGGTTAATCAATAAATGAACAAAAAAAAGAGGTTCAATGAAATTCTTGAAAAGATAAAAACAATAAAGATTCAAGGTGCAAGAAATGTAGCAAAAGCAGCACTTGAAGCTTATTTTCTATTGCCTTCTAAAGATTCCAAAGAAAAACTTATTTCTTCACGTCCAACAGAACCCATGATGTTTCATGTTCTTGAGCTTGCAGAAAAAGGAATTTCTAAAAAAGAAATTTTAAATCATTTTGATTTTTCTCAAAAAGAAATAAACAAACATGTTTCCAATTCAATAAATAACGGCGACATAATTTTTACTCATTGTCATTCAACAAATGTTGTTAATGCTCTTATTTATTCCAAGAAAAAAAATAAGAAATTCAAAGTTTATAATACAGAAACCCGCCCTTTATTCCAAGGAAGAAAAACCGCACGAGAATTAAAGAGAAATGGGATTGACGTTACAATGTTTGTTGATTCTGCAGCTGCATTTGCAATTGAAAAAGAAAATAAAGAGGACAATATTTACGTAAACAAGATTTTTCTTGGTTCAGATGCTCTTTTAAAAAAAGGAATAATAAATAAGATAGGTAGTGGAATGTTTGCAGAATTAGCTCATAAAAATAAAGTTCCAGTCTACGTTATTGCAGATTCTTGGAAATTCACAAAAAACAAATTGAAATTAGAACAAAGAAGTATAAACGAGGTCTGGGATAAAGCTCCAAAAAATATGAAAATAAAAAATCCTGCATTTGAATTTGTTAAAAGAAAATATATTTCAGGAATTATAACAGAATTAGGTTTAATGAAATACAAGAAATTCATAAAATTGATGAAATAAGATTATTTACTGCATTCGCAGTCATCACCACAACTGCAACATTCATCTTCATCACAATCGCATTCGTGATTGTGATCATGCCCGTGTAATTTTTGATGTTCCATAAATACATTCGTAAGTTCTGTATTTATTTTTTCTAATTCTTTGTTGAGTTCTTCTTTTGCTTTTTCCAGTTTTTTAATTTGATTTTTAATAATTACTTTTGTTTCAGGAATTGTTTTTTTAACAAAATTCTTATTTCCAATATCAACCAATAATTCTTCTGAGGTTAATTTAGCACTGGCATATATTCCTCTTCCTATTGGGGAAAGAATTTCTTCATCTTTTTTACCAACTAATTCATCTAATTCAAAATTTAAACTGCTTAAATCAACAATTGCTTGTTCAACTGCTTGTTGCTGTTCCTGAATCATCCTTATTTGCTGCTCAAACATCTGAAACTGCATTGCAAGTTCTTGCTGAAAGTTTTGTTCTTTTTCATTTGCCATATTGAATTCATAATAAGATGCTTTTTAAGATTTGGGGTTTTATTTTTATGCAACATCAAAAATCTTTTTACTTCTAAGTATTGAACTAAATATCATAGTTAATATAAAATAAAACAGAAACCAGCCCATTCCCAGCCAGAATCTCGGGCTTCCTGCATCAAGGAAATAATCGTTGAACCATCTGAAAAATAAAATAAATGGTATTCCTGTATAGATTATAGGTCTCATACTTAATTTCATTTGTTTAGGCATCATAGCAAACTGTTTTTTCTGTAATTCCATAAGCTTTTCAGGGTGATTCTGGAATTCTTTCATTTGCTTTTGCATCTCTTTTTGTTCTTTTTTCATTTCCCTTAAGGTTTCCTGATCTGTAGCATATTTTTGTACTAATGTTGTGATTAAAGTAATAATAAAAACCACTGCCAACATCCCCCAATTTAAATTCCAGTTTAAAAGAAATCCTGCTGTTGGGTCAAGGATATAATGTATAGAATCTTTTATTAAAGGAACTTTATCCCATAATCCAGCAAGAACCATAGATATCAATAAAAATACAATTAATGGAGTAAAACTTCCTTCTTTTCCAGATTTATCTTTCTTTAATGTTGTTTCTGCCATCTTTTTTATTTTTTAATTGGTACCCATAAATTTACGCATAGCAGGATTCATGTCTGTCATATGTTGTTCTGCTATCTTTTGGTAAAACTGATACATAATCATAATTACAAGCAATATTGCTGTACCTGATGCTAATGCTCCAAGTAAATCTGTTGTAGCAGCAAGCAAACCTATTGCTGCACCTCCCATCACTGTCAATGGCATTATGTATCTATCCAATACACTCTCTAAAACTCTTACATCTTGTCTGAACCCCGCCATCTGAAGTCCAGATGCAGAAATCTTTTGTGCTTGTTCTTTTGCTCCCATACCAGAGGTTTTAACCCAGAAAACTGAGAACAAAGTAGCAAGTCCAGCGTAGAATATTATATGAGTAAGTCCCTGAATTAAATATCTTGGCAAGAATCCTCCTCTTATTATTAATTCAAGAAGATTTGTGTGCCCTAACCAGAATGCAAATCCAGATACTGCTTGTCCATTTTGGAAATGTCCTAAAAATGTAGGATGTCCTGCCCAGTTTTCAAGCAATCCTCCAAACAATTGAATATTTGCAACCAATGCAGCAGTTAAAATAACCGGTATAACTGAAGCATAGAAAAATTGTAATGGCCATTTAATTGCATATCCTCTTATTTTTCCAAAGCTTAAAGGTATTTCAACTTTAAGACTCTGAGCCCAAACCACAAGAAGGAAAATGACAACTGTTGCAATTATTGCTCCTAATGCAGAAGCAAATTCAACAGGGTATTTGTTTATTATTGACTGTATTAAAACCAAAACCTTTCCAGAACATGCAGTTCCATTAAAGTCCATTAAACAATTTCTTCCTTGAGCATTTACAAATTGGAAAGCGCTTGTGAATATTTGCCATGAAGCTCCTGCAGCAATGAATATACTTACTCCAGAACCAAAGCCCCATTTTTCACAAAGTTCATTCATGTAATAAATTGCTATTCCTCCGAGTATTAACTGAAATATAAGAAGCCATTCAAATCCAGGTGTTGCTTCAAGACCTTTCATTAATACATAAACTATTGCTTCGAATACTATGAAAAAGAATACAAGAAGTTTCTGAATTCCTTGAAAGAATTTTTTACCTTCAGTTGTAGATGTGTTTATATTGATAATTCCAGCACCTGTAAGCAACTGCAAAATTATAGAGGCCATCACGATTGGACCAATACCCAAAGAGATTATTGAACCAAAATCTGTTCCTAAAATTATTGCAAGATATTTGAATCTATCAAGGGCATTATTGGATAACCCAAATAAAGGAATATTAGCAAGGATAAAAAACGCAACAAGTATAAGTAAAGTCCATTTAAGTTTAGTATTAAATGCCAGTTTTTTTTCATCTGGCTTTTTTACTTCTGGTATAAATGCGAATATTTTTGTGAAATTTACCATCTCATAATCAAATAAAATCAGTTTAAAAATATTGGGTTTTATTCTTCCTCTTCTTTCTTCTTAAGAGTTTTCTTTTTTTCAGGAAGTATAATCTGCCCTCCAGCTTTCTTTACTTTTTCAATTGCAGATTCAGAAGCTTCAAGTGCGGTTATTATTAATTTTTCTTTTACTTCTCCTTCACCCAATATCTTGTACTTTTCAAGATTTACTTCCCATCCCTTTGCTGTCTTTTTTCCATATTTCTCAAGGTTTTTTTCAATTTGCTGAAGATTAATTCTTTGTCTTGTATCTCTCTTTGTTTTCCTTGAAGTTATACCTTGTTTTCCAAAGTAATCATGTCCGTAAAGTTTTGTAACAAGTGTGATTTTTGTGTCTCCTCTCTTTCCTGTACCTGCCATTCCTGTTCCTCCTCTATGTCCGGATTTCTTGTGCTTTTTTCTAGCTCCCCATCCATGAGTTCCCATCTTTCTTCCATGCATTCTTGAAACTTTTCTTCTTTTATGTGTTTTTTTGATTGTCATTTTTATCTCCTATTACAACATCCTTAAAACCAATTCATTTATTTTTTCACCATTGTTTCCTAAAACTCCTTTTCCAACACCAAAATGTTTTTTGGATTCAATTCCTTTTCTTGGAGGATGTAATCTGAAAAAAGGTTTTAATTTTCCGTCTTTTCCTTTTCTTCCTCTTTTATTGACAAGTTCTTTGTAAACATCATCTTTTATCTCACCGTATGCAATAAAGTCCCTTAGCTTATTTATCATACCTATTTCTTCAGGGGTTCCTTTAATCACAACACAAGTATATTTTTTTCTTAGCCTTAATCTATCTAATGTATCATTGATATCTTTATCTAATCCTACTCTTCCTTTAATTCTTATAATTGCAATTGTCATTATTCTCTACCCTCCATTGAATTTGTTTTTTCAAGAGCATCAAAACAGGCTTTTATTAAATTAAAACTTGTTCTTGCTTTTCCAAAACTCTTACTATAAACATCTTTTATTCCTGCAAGTTTTAATACTTTCTTTAATTCATTTGCAACAACCAATCCTGTTCCCTGGGGAGCAGGTATAAGAGTGATTCTTGAACTTCCAGCTTTTCCAGTAACTTTGAATGGAACAGTATGTAATTCAGAACAATCACAATCAAATCCAGAACATGCTCTTGTTATTTTAATTATGTTGAGTTTAGCTTTTCTTAATGCTTTATCTCTTGCTGGAAGAGTTTCCATGGACCTTCCATAACCATATCCAATGTGTCCATTTTCATCCCCAACTATTGCCATTGCAGAGAATGTAGGAACATTTCCTTCTTCAGTTTTTCTTTGAGTTTGTCTCCAAGCTCTTCTTTTTCCACCACCAAACTTTCCTTTTGATTGTCCTATTGAAATTAAATCAGTTTTCAATTCAAGCAAATAATCTGATATTTCTGGCTCAAGTATTTTTTTATTATCCTTTAAAATTTCATTTATATTTTTTATCTTACCACTCTTAACATCTCTTCCAAGTTGAGTTTTTGGATTCCATGATTCTGAGGGTTTAATCTTATCTTTTCCAAATGCAACTTTAAGTTCATGTTGATTTTTTATTTCTTCCAATTCTTTAAGATCTTCTTTATCTAAGACTTCTTCAGGTACTTCCGCATACTCGTCTTTTTCTTCTTCAACTTTTTCTAGAGGTTTTTCTTTTTTTGTCATTTTATATCTTGTCTATCTTTGATTTAATTTCATTGAAAGGTATCTTATTTTTTAGATGTTCTCCTTTTATTCTTTCTTCTTCTGGGAAAAATTCTTTTTTACATTCAATCTTCATTCCAGAATCAATTAATCCTTTTAAAAAAGAGTATATTTTATTTTTGTGTATTGAACGATACATTCCAGTATCTAAGATAGGCATTGTCATTTTTTTCTTTAATATTGTTTTGCCTGTTAAATATCCTGTTAAATAAGCTGCACTTATTGACTTCAAGCTTCCCTGAGCTTCTTTTGGCCACCCATATTCATTTAGTTTTTTAGAGTTAAAACCGAAAATTATTTTGTCCTGTGCTTCTTTGCTTTCAACATATTCGCTTACAATATATTTGTTGGTTCTTCTAAATACAACTCTTGGCCTTTCTGATTTCAATAATTTCAACCTTTTCAGGTAATCTGTTTTATTTTCTTTTCTTCTTCTTTTTTGGCTTCTCATCTTCTTTATCTCCTATATATTCTTTTAAGTGTGCTTTACTTCTGAATGTTTTATTCCTTATCTTTTGTCTTAGCTCTTTTATTTCTTTCTCTTCTAATTCTCCTTTTCTTTTTTTGTCTGCAATAACTTTTCTTAATTTTCTTGTTAATATAACATAGTCTTTTTTTCTTCTATTGACATTTTTTCTTACATTTCCAAATCCTTTTTTGCTTTTTTTCTTGATATTTTTGCTTCTTCCTTTTACTTCTTTGATTATTATAGCTCCATCTTTTTGCAGTGTTCTCATATCTTGCTTGGTTATAGCTTCTTTTATCTCATCTAATCTTTCATTAACAAATAAGATTCTGGATTTTCCAACTCCGAATGTTTTTGCTGCAAGTTGTTTTTTTGATCTTAAGTTCATTTTTTATCTCCTTTATTGTCCTTATTTTCTGTTTTTTTATTTTTATCTTCTGTTTTTCTCTCATTCATTTTTATAAATTTATCCACGTTTAATTTGTATACTTCAATTTTCATTTCTTTAGCTTTTTTAACAATTTCCAATTTTTTCTTTTTTCCCATTTTACCAAGTAAGATTATATTCTCCTTTTTAACATTTTGAATTTGAGAGAGATTATTCACAATAATAGGGGTTTTGTTGTTTATTTTTCCTCTTTGCTTTTTATCTGTTGAATATCCTATTGCAACTAAAGCAGGCTTACCTCTCCTTTGTTCTCTCATCTTGTTGTCTCTTCCAGTAGGCCTTCTCCAAATTTGTTTTTTCTTTCTTCTTAATCCTAATTTAGAATATTTGTGAGATGTGTGTCTAAGAAATTTTGGCATTTTATATTTCCTCCCCATCTTTTGAGATTATGAATATTCCGTCCTGGAAAACTCTTCTGTCTCTGTTTTTAACTCTAGTTGTTATTTCAAAATTTGCAGCAGCTTGTCCTGCAAGTTCTTTATTTACAGATTTTATTGTAATCATTTCTTTATTTACTTGGATATCTATTCCCTTAGGTAATTTACATATTCTTGGAGTCTTTTCACCTAAGAAATTCTTTATCAATGCCTGATCTCCTTTTATTTCAACATTTATTGGAAAGTGGCTGGCACATATTTTAAGTTTATATTCGAATTTTTCATTTACTCCTTTAATCATATTCTTTAGGTGCGCACATATTGTGTTTATCATTCTTTTGTCATTTCTTGTAGAAGCAGGATAACCTAATGTTATTTTTCCATCTTTATTTTCAAATTTTAATTTTCCAAAATTAAATTCTTTTGAAGATTCTCCTTCAGGACCTTTTACAATTATCTTTTTTCCTTCTTTTTTTATTTCAACACCAGAAGGGATTTCTATTTCTTGTGAAAATCCTTTTTTCATTTTAGTAGAAATATGCAATCAAGCATCCTCCTATTCCTTCTTCTTGAGCTTCTTTATGAGTCATTAATCCTTTATTTGTGGATATTATAAGTGTACCAAGGTTTCTAGAAGGCAAATATCTTCTTCTGTATTTTTCTAATTGGCTTATATCGCAGCTAAATCTTGGTTTGATAGCATTACATTCTGAAAGATCACCTATTGTTAAGGTTATTGATTTCTCTTTTGCATCTATCTTGTATTTCTTTATTGCTTTTTCTTGTTTCATAATTTTCAATATCTCTATGAGTAGGTTTGAAATTCTTTTGATTTCAACATTCTCCTTTCCTGCCTTTTTGGCATTCTTTATCATATTCAAAGCATCTGCAACTACATCGTGTGACATTTTAACTATACTTCCTAAAGCCGATTTCAGTGGCTACTTCTCTGAAGCAATGTCGGCATAAATTTAATCCGTATGATTTTATATGTGCTCCAAATCTTCCGCATCTTTCACATTTTTTTGCGGCAACACCTATTTTTCTTTTTTTAGGTTCATTGTGTTTTATATACTTCTGTTTTATAACTGGCTTTGCATCCAGTTGTTTCAATATTTTTTTCCAATCGCTTGCAGTCATTTAAAATAACCTCCATGCCAATTTTGAATGATTGAAAATTTTATATTTGCTATCATTTTTTATTTCTCCTTGTGATTATATGAATTTTGTTTGGAAGTTGTCTTCCATAAATTTAATTATTTCTTCTTTTGTAATTGTTTGTTTTTTAGATACTTTTCCTCTCTTTATTTTTCTTTGTCCTACTCTTCTTCCACTTCTCTTGAATACAACAGTTACATCAAGACCAATTATTCCAATATCTCTCTGATATTCAACTCCAGGTATTTCAATGTATTCTTTTATTCCAAATGAGAAGTTATTTTCGCTTATTTGTTTAGTTTTTAATGTATTATCTATACTTACAAGAAGTTTTTTAAGGAAATCTTCAAAATCTTTTCTAATTGTAACAACTGCTCCAACTTCAAGTCCAGGTCTTACTCCCCATGTTGGTATTCTTTTCTTTGATTTTATCTTTGCAGGTTGTTTTTTTGTAAGGAATTTTATAAGTCTGAATCCTTTATCTAATCCATCCGCAGTTCCACCTACATTTATTACAACCTTTTCTATTTTTATTTTTCTCATTACATTTTCCATTTTAGTTTATTACCATAATTTGTTTAATTAATACATTAATTTTCTCTTTTCCTGTATTTATTTCAACTATTTTTCTTTCATTGTTTATTTTTTCAATTTCTCCTTTTTCTCCAGAGTGTTTACCAGCAAATACAATAACCTTTGATTTTTCATCTAACTCAAGACATTTTTCTATCTTTTTTGATTTAAGGTTTATAATAACAGAATCATTAACCTTGCATTTTATCTCAGATAAAAAGTTTCTACCATCACTTAAATTCAACTGAGTTTTCTTTCCCTTCAAAACTTTTTTGTCTATTATTTTTGCAATCTTTGTATTTGATTCATTTTCTTTTACTTCTTCAATATTTAATTTTTCATTTTTAAGAACAGTAAGTTTGTAATATTTTTTTGAAGGTACAAGGGTTATAACATCAAACAACATAACTCCTTCTTTTTCATCACGAACTTTTCTTCCATTCAACAAGATATTACTTAAATGAATCATTTTCTTCACTTCTTTTCTGTTCTGTGCAACTTTAAGTAAATCTCTTAATATTATGAGTATTGGAAGAGAATTTGAAAATCCTGTATTTGGTTTAACTACGAATGCAGTTCCTTTTCTTACCACAGGCCAAGTTTTTGGTACAGCATGTCTTTTTACGTGACTCATTTTTTATTCTCCTTCTTATCTTTAGTTTTTATTTCCTTTTTAGTTGTTTCTGTGTTTTCTTTTTGCTTTTCTGTTTTTTTGCTTTTCACTTTTCTTTCTGCCATCTCAATAATTTGCATGTTTGAAGGCTGTAACTTTACATTTGCCTTTGAACCATCTTGTTTTTTAACTTGCATCTCTTCAACGATTATCTTTGATGTTTTAAGATCTATTGAAAGTATTTTTCCTGTTTTACCCTTGAATTTTCCAACGAATATTTTAACTTTATCTCCTTTCTTAGCAGGAAGATTTCTTTTTCCAACTTTCTTTCTTAGTTCTTTTGAGAGGTTAATACTTACAAATTCTTTTCTTAAATGTAATGGAGCATTTGCTCTATATTTTCTTTGCTTTCTTGGTTGTTTACTTGATTTCCAGTGTGTTGAAAATTTTTGTTTCATTTTAATATACTACTGAGGCGATTTTAGCTACTTGAGCCCATCTCTCTTGAACCTCCCTTGCAATTGGTCCTTTAATTTGAGTTCCTTTTGGATTTCCTTTTTCATCTTTCATTATTGCAATTGCATTATCTTCGAATGCAATTCTTTCACCATTCAATCTTCTAAAGGGTTTTCTTTGTCTTATAACAACAGCATCAAATACTTTTCCTTTCATATCAGGAACACCCTTTCTTACAGAAACTTTAACCCAGTCAGCAATCTTTGCTGCTGTTTGTTTTCCTTTTTTAGCTTTAGATTTTTTAACTGAAACTATTTTTACTATTTTAGCTCCGCTGTTATCTGCTGCAATTACATTGGCTCCTAAATTCAAACCTTCTGTTGCTCTTGCGCTTATAGCTTTCATTTTATTTATTTACCTCTGAAACATCTTTTATTTTTTTGATTACAACAAAGTGAATTATCTTGCTTAATGGTCTACATTCCTGAACTCTTACTAAATCACCTACATTAACTTCTTTTTCCATTGAATTCAATACTCTTGCGTGAATTTTTGTTTTTAATTTCGCATATCTTTCATATTTTTTAACATAAATCATTCTTTCAAACTCAATTACAATTCTTTTTGGGAATTTTTTTGTAACTATACCTTCAAATATTCTTCCTCTTGTTACAATGTTCTTTTCATTTTTAAGCACAGCTGTATTTTCGTGTTCATTCCTGTCCTTCTGGACTTTTTTGCTTTTAGCTTCTGCTTTTTGTTTTCTTTCCATTTTGTTTTTTTGAGTGGTTTAATCCTCTATAGAGTTGTTCTCAAAGCCCATCTTTACAAGAAGAGGTTTTATCTTCTTCATGTGGTCTCCTTGAAGCTCTATGGCGTTGTTCTTGAAGGTTCCTCCGCAAGCAAGCTCATTTTTCAGAGCCTTTGCGATCTTCTTCATATCCACGTCCTTGTCGAATCCGCTAACAATTGTGACGATTTTTCCGTACCTTTTCTTGTCCATCGTCACACTTATTCTCTGCGAACCCCTTGTGAGGTTTTCCCATTCTATTGCCTGTAAGGGCAATCCTGTTTTTGGATCAATTTCCATAGTTTATTTTTTTTCAATACCTCCGTTAGAGGAATTGAATGTTAATATCTTTGCAATTGCCTTTTTAATCTCTCTGGTATTTGTACTTCCTGTCTTTGAAGCATTTGTTTTTGATTTTAAAAGTTCAATCTTTAAATCATGGAGCTTTCTTTCTCTTTCTTCATTGTTCATTTTTGTTATTTCTTTGTATTTCATTTTTATTCCTTTTTATTTTTCTTTGTTTTTTTAATTGGTTTAATGAGAAATTCTTGTTCATTTGCTTTTAATTTAGATTTCAATTCTTCGTTGATAAATATCTTGTCTTTTAATTCTGCATGAGGAGATAAGATACTCACCTTTATACCAACTGTTCCAGGTTTTGTTTCTGCTCTTGCTTGAGCTCTGTCAACAACTTTAGCACTGTCCCCTGTTTTCTTTAAATATCCTTGAGCGAATCTCCATGTCTTTGCTCTTGAGCTTGGAAGCTTTCCACTCAATCTTATTTCACAACCAAGTGCACCAGCTTTCATTACTCTATCCAAACTTTTGTATGCTAATATTTTGAATTTTAATGGACCAAATCTTTCTAGTCCTAAAGCAATTTCGTCTGCAACTATTTGAGCATCAAATTCAGGTTCCTTTATTTCTTCAACATCCAAGTGCAAGTTTTCAAATTTGAAATTTTTTCTTAAATATTCATTTATTTCATTTAATTTTTCTCCACCTTTACCAATGATTAATCCTGGTTTATTTGTAGATATAATTATTTTTTCTCCAACAGGAGTATATTCTATTCTAACCTTGCTTACTTTTCCTTTTCCAAGCTTTTTTTTAACAGATTCTTTTATTGCGAATTCTTCTTTCTTGAATTTTACAGTTTGTTTTTCTTCCATTTTTATTTCTTTTCCTCCTTGGATTTTTTATTTTGTTTTTCTTTGATTTTCATCTCAACTGCTTTAAGCATTATATGGCTTCTCTTTCTTCTCACTCTTCCAAATCTTCCTCTTGGAGCAGGAGCCCAATTAGCACTTGCTTCAATTATAATTGGTTCAAGGATTTCATGATTGTTTGCATTTCCAGCAAGACTTTTCAGTAGCACTATAAACTGTTTTGCAGCTCTTTGAGGATATTTTCCTCCACTCATTCCTTTTCCTTTTTTATGAGCATATTCCCCGTGCATAGGAACAGCTTTTTTCAAGAGTGTAACTTGTTCTAAATCTCTTATTGCATCTCCGATCCTTTTTCCTTTTACAAATCTGCAAATATTTATTGCATATTTTGTTGAAATAGAAACACTCTTAGCATTAACATAAACTTCTTCTTTCTTTATTTTTTTTGAAGGTTTTTTAATTTCTTTTTTGTCTTCTTTTGTTTTTTTATCTTGAGATTTTTCTGTTATTTCTTCATTTTTTTTATTTTCTTCTTCTTTTTGCTCTTCTAATTTTTCTTCAACTTTGTCTTCTTTTACTGGAGCATTTTCAATTAATTTCGCCTTTGGCTGTTTTTTCATTGCGTTTTTTTCTTTTTGATTTGGATTGTAATTTTTTTCTGTCATTTTTTATTTATTTTTTAGCTTTGTGTTTACTTCCTTTTGTTGCACCAACTCCTGCTTTGCTGTGTGCTATTTTTGATCTTGTTCCAGACATTTCTCCAAGTCTATGCCCAAGCATCTCAGGTTCTATCTGTATGGGAATAAAAGTTTTACCATTGTGGACCTGAATAGCCATGCCTATCATCTGAGGGACAATTATTATATCTCTTGAGTGTGTTTTTATCTTCTTTCCTTTTTCAAGTTTTATTTTTGCTCTTTTAACAAAATCTTCTATAACTTGAAAGTTTCTGAGAACAGTTCTCTTTTGTCTTGAAGGAAGATATTTTGCAAATTCACGAACTTCTAGCTCCTTAAGTTCATCCACTGATTTTCCTCGATATATGAATTGTTTTTTTTGTATTTCCATTTTTGTTTATTATTACTTTTTCTTACCTGTTCTTCTTGGCCTTATTAATCCTACTCTCTTTCCTGCAGGTGCATTTCTCTTTGCAATCTTGCTCTTTATGTTCTTTCCTCTACCCGAACCTAAAGGATGATCAATTGCATTCATCTTTACCGCACTTGTTCTAGGCCATAATTTATTTCTAGCTTTTTTAATATGATGATTCTTTCCTGCTTTTATAATTGGTTTATCTAATCTTCCATGGCCTGCAATTTGCCCCACAACTGCTCTGCAGTTAACGTGGAATGGTCTTTCTTTTTTTGATGGAAGCATAACTAAGATTTTATCTCCTATTATTCTTGTAACTATTGCACTATTTCCTCCTGCTTTTATGAATTTTCCTCCGTCTCCGGGTCTCGATTCAATACAATAAACATGGGTTTTAATTGGGATTCTTCCAAGAGGAAGAATATTTCCTGGATTTACTCCTTCATTAAATGAAATTTCCTGCCCTTCAACCATTCCTTTAAATGCAGGTATATAAAATTCTCCTTCGCTGTAAATAACTTTTGCAAGAGGAGCAGAGTGAGCAGATGAGTTCAAAAGTTTAACAACTGTTCCTTTTCCTTGAAGTTTTTTTGGATATCTTATTTTATATACAAAAGCAGTTGGTTTAACTCTGTAAGTAGAACTTCCGTGCCCTCGTGCCTGTTGTATTATTCTCTTTGCCATATTATTACATTAATCCTAATTTAGTTGCAAGATCAATTGCAAGATCTTTTTTGTTTAATTGAACATAAGCTACTTTTTTGTTGTTTCTAACATTTGTTCTTATTTTATTAACCTTAACTTTAAATAAACTTTCAATTTCTTTTTTTATTTCTGTTTTTGTAGCATTCTCATCAACCAAGAAAGTTATAACATTTTCACTTTCAACTTTCATTATTGCTTTTTCTGTTGCTATTGGTTTTAGTCTCATTTTTTCTTTTCTCCTAATTTATCTTCGAGCTCTTTTACTGCTTTTTCAGTGTAAACAGCAACTCTTCCCAAGCCCCCTTTAGCCAAGTCATTCACACTTAATTCATTTGCTTTTTTAACATCAAATAATCCTGTCTTCAATTTTTCATCTTTTCCAACAACTAAAACCATTCCAGCATTGGTTTGATATTTTCTCCCTCTCATCTTTCCTCTTCCTGCTCTTACAGATTTTTCTTTAATTGAGACAGTATATAGATTTCCTAAAATATTTTTTAATTCATTAATAATTTCTTTTGTTTTCTTTTTAATTAAATCAGAAGAAACAATAAATGGAGCTTTTTTATCTAATTTCTCTATTGTTGAGTACTTTCTAAGAATATATTTTTCTGATGCTGTTGCAGATATAGAAGACAATAATGCAATTTTCAATTCTTTTTTATTTATCTTTAAATCTCTTGTAAATTGAGTTATCTTAGGAGGGTGAGCTCTCATACCTCCTTTAGCATTAGGAACTTCAGCTGCTTGCCAGTTAAACTGTGAACCTCTTCTTGAGAATATCTTTCTTGGTACTCTTGATTGTCCTCTTCCATATCCACTTCTCCATACATGTCTTGCATGAACAATCAATCCTTTTGCTGAATGTTGTTTTCCAGCAACAGGGGAATTAGAATAAGGTTGCTGTCTTTTTTTTGTTTCAATAACTTTTGAAACAATATCTTCTCTTATTCTTGATTCAAATATTTTTGATTTCATTTTTATTTTTTAACCTCCACAAATTCAAAGACTTTTTTCTTTTGCATTTTGCTTGGTCTTAAAGAGGAGGTTAGTAATATTTGTCTTTTTGCAGGTCCTTGAACACTTCCATAAACCAAAATATAATCAGTATTTGTTTCTCCATAATTTTTAATATTTTTTAGTTTATTTTCAGAATCTTCTGATTTAACTATCTGTAATATTTTTTGATTGTAATGGACTCTTGTAAACATTCCAAGTTGTCCAGCCATAGGAACCTTGTAAGTTACACGAGCAGGGTGCCAAGGGCCAATACTTCCAACCTTTCTCACTCCTTTTTCAGATTTATGAAATCTTAATGTTATTCCAAATCTTTTTACAGGTCCAGCAAATCCTTTTCCTTTAGTTAATCCTCTTACATCAACTAATTCTCCTAGAGAAAACACCTCACTTATAGGTATTTCTTTGTTTAAATGAGATTTAATGAAATTTAATTTTTCTTCAATTGTGCCTGTTAATCCTATCTCAGTTAAATCAGGTGTTTTTTTTATTTTAGTTTTTTTAACCTGAGAATAAGCAATCATGCTTACATCATCATATCCGCTTGAATTTAAATTGTCTGCAGGATTTTTCCCTTGTTTTGGGATTTTAATGACTCTTTTCAATTCTTTATCAACATGTTCTGCAAGAACATCTTTTGCAACTTTCCCATTTTTATAAAATCTTATTGAAAATATCTTCATTGGAGGACATTCAATTATTGTAGAAGGAATAATTATTTTTTTGTCTTTAGTCATAGAATTTGGTGTTAAATCTTTAACTTCAACAGAAGCCATCCCCGCTTTATATCCAATGAATCCTTTGATATTCTTTCCAGAATTAATGCTTTTCCAGTTCACACTAGGTAAAAATTTACTGACCCTTTTTCTTGGCCAGAACTGCAAACTTCCTTTTCTTGGTGATTTTGGCGGTGCCATTTCTTATATTTATTAATAGTGCGGATATCATTTTATCCTACCCTGGAATAGTATTTCAAGAAAAAAGGGGTTTAAAAACCTTATCAATTGTATTTTTTTGATTTTTACAAGAATTATTCTTTATTTAAGCAGCAAGTTCTAAATAATTTTCTGTTTTATTTCCATCTATCTCGGCTCTTCTTAATATCTTTCCAACTCTTTTCGATTTTTCTCTTATTAAAGCGAAATCTTCAGAGCTTTTCAATTCTGCAGGTATTTCAATTTTCTCAATTAAGAAATCATGAACAATCTTTGCAGTCTTGAAATCAGGATTTTCGAATATGAATGTCTCTACAATTTTTTTGTCAGTTGTTTTTAGGTTGCAAAAATCTATCTTTGGAGTTTCATCTCCTTTTGTCCCAGGTTTTCCAGATTTAGGTGCTTTAGGTTTTATTTTAAGAACATCGTCTTTAACAGAGAAGCTAAGAGCAAAGAAATTTTTTGGGAACCTTTCAATTAAACTAATTATCTCTGAACCAGACATATCTTTTTCCATAGAATAATTTTTAACACCCTGGAACTGAGAAATTTTCTTGAAATCTAAAATACCCTTCAAATCATTAGTCCCAATTATAGATCCAGTTACTTTTGTTTTATTGTTTCCTAATTTTTCAGCAAGTGTTTTAACAAGCTCATTAGCAAATTCAGCAGAAGTCTTTATTGTATAATTTCCTTTGGAATTTTTTGCTTCAATCAAAGCCCTGTTTCTGAATTCTCCTTTTGAAAATTTTTGAAATTGTAAATGCACAGATTCATCAAAATTCTTTTCTTGCACCTTTTTTATAAAATTCATATTTATCTTTCTTAAACTTAGTTTATAAACTTTATTCCAAAAAAACTATTTTATTCATTAACTTTATAAATTAAAACTCTGTTCTTTATAAAGGAGAAAAATACAAGACAATGGATAATGATTACACAAAGAAAATTATGACTTCCATAATTTTAATAGCATTACTAATTCTTTCCTTCTTTTTAATGAAACCTCTTATAATGTCAATAATAATTGGGGCTATCTTGGCATTTATTTTTTCACCTATTTATAATTTTGTTTTAAAATATGTTAAAAGAAAAACTCTCTCAAGTATACTTGTATGTTTTCTTCTAATAGCTTTATTTGTAATTCCTCTTTGGTATATTATACCTGTGGCTATAGATGAATCAATAAAATTTTATATGAGTTCTCAAGAATGGGATTTTGTAACTCCATTGAAAACAATTTTCCCATCTTTATTTCAGTCTGAGGATTTTGCACAAGAAATAGGGAGAGCTATACAAACTTTCATTTCAAACGCAGCAAATTCCCTTATGAACTATTTATCTAGTGTTATCTTAAATTTTGCAATATTGACATTAAAATTGCTTGTTATCTTGTTTACTTTCTTTTTTGTTTTAAGAGATAGAGAAGAAATAGCAGAATATATCAAGAGTCTTCTTCCTTTTTCAAAAGAAGTAGAAAAGAAGTTATTTAAATCATCAAAAGACTTAACAGTTTCAATCCTTTATGGACAGATTTTAATGGGTTTGGTAGAAGGAGTTATAGCAGGAATAGGATTCTTTATCTTTGATGTTCCAGGGGCATTGCTTTTAACAGCTGTTGCAGCAATAGGAGGAATTTTCCCAATAATAGGCACAGCAATTGTATGGATACCTGTTGCAATCTATTTATTTTTACAAGGCTCTCCTGTAAGTGCACTTGGAGTAATCTTATTCGGATTAATCTCTTCATTTATTGAATCTTTCCTTAAGCCATTGTTCATTTCAAGAAGAGCAAAAATGAACACTGCAATTATTCTGTTTGGGATGATTGGAGGGATAATGTTCTTTGGTTTAATGGGAATTGTTCTAGGTCCTTTAATATTAGCTTATCTTTTCATAATAATAGAAGCATATAGAAACAAAAAACTTCCAGACGGAGTAATTATTCCTCCAGAAAAAGAATAACTATAAAAATCAATTTTTAGATATATATTGTGAGTGTTAAAAAGAGATGCAATTGAAAACTCGTTTATTGAAATGGTCTGCAGGTGTTCCTGTAGCAATGATTGGAGCAAAAACAGCAGAGCTTATGGGCATTCATGAAAACGACAGAGTTTCAATAGAGAAACCTTCTTCAGCAGATTGCAGAGTTTTTCTTACTGTTGTGAATATTGTTGAAGGTATGGTTAAAGAAGGAGAGATCGGAATTTCTTTGGAAGTAAAAGAGGCTTTTCCATTAAAAGATAAACAATGGGTTGAAGTGAATATTGCTAATTCTCCAAAAAGTTTAGAGTATATAAGGAAGAAGGTAGATAAAAAAGAACTTTCCAAAAAAGAAATAAAAGAAATAATAAAAGATATTGTAAATAATTCCCTTTCTGAACCAGAAATAGCAATGTTTGTCTCAGGCATGTATGAAAATAAAATGACTTTCAAAGAAACAATTCATTTAATTGAATCTTTTGTTGAATCAGGAGAGAAATTATCCTTTAAAGGAAAATATGTTGCAGATAAGCATTGTATAGGAGGAATACCTGGAAACAGAACAACCCCGTTAGTTGTTTCAATATGTGCTGCTGCAGGTTTAGTTTTCCCTAAATCTTCCTCTAAAGCTATAACAAGCGCAGCAGGAACTGCAGATGTTATTGAGTCAATAGCAAAAATAGAATTTTCCAAACAAGAATTACATAAAATAATTGAAAGAACAGGAGCATTCATGATCTGGGGAGGTTCAATAGAGCTTGTTCCTGCAGATTCCAAGATAATAAGAATAGAGAAGATGCTTAAAATAGATCCTCATGCACAACTTTTAGCTTCGATATTGTCTAAGAAAATTGCAGTTGGAAGCAAATACATTCTTATAGATATACCTTATGGAAAAAATGCAAAAGTTGATTTAAAAGAAGGGCTGGATTTAAAACAATCTTTTGAAAAATATGGAAAATATTTCAAACTAAATTTGAAAGCAGTTTTAACTAAGGGAGATGAACCTATTGGAAATGGTGTTGGCCCCTTTTTAGAGTTGTTAGATATTATAAAGGTTTTAGATCCTTCAGAAAAAGGACCAGAAGATTTGAAAGAGAGAGCAGTATTTTTAGCAGGAAACTTATTAGAAATGACAAAAAAAGCTAAAAAAAATCAAGGAGAAAAAATAGCAGAAGAAATATTACAATCAGGGAAAGCATTCGAGAAATTTAAAGAGATTATTGCAGCACAGGAGGGGAACATAAAAAAAATTAAACTTGGAGAATTCAAGAAAGATATTTTTGCGAAAAAATCAGGAGAAATAAGTGAAATAAACAACAAAAAAATAAATCTTCTTGCAAGAGTTGCAGGATGCCCTACAGATAAAGCTTCAGGAGTGTATCTTTATTATCATGTTGGAAAAAAAGTTAAGAAGGGAGATAAAATACTCACGATTTATTCAGAGTCTAAACCTCGTTTAAGGGAAGCTATAAAATATTATCTCAAAGAAAATCCAATAGAGATATCTAAATGCAAATAACAATTTTTTTAAACTTGAATATTCTGATTTTTACATGAGAACAGAAGAATACAAAACAAAGCTCACAGAATATTTCAAAAGAAATTTCAAGAAGGGTTATACAGAAGAATCTTTGAAATGGGCTTTAGTTAATCAAGGTTATTCAAGAACATTAATTGATGCTGCATTGGAGAGAGCCCATAAAGAACTTGCAGAAGAAGCACCTATATTAAAAGAAAAACCAGTAATAAGTTATGAAGTTCTTGATGAGAATGATAAGCCAGTTGAAGTTAAAAAACCTTGGTGGAAAAGGGTTTTTGGATTCTGATTTAAGGTTGTAGTACAGTAAACTTTAAAACCTGATAATTAATTTATATTCTATTAAGCCTCTAGGCATTTTTTAAAATGATTAGAGCGAACAAAGTGAGCCTCCGGCGCATAACGGTTTTGCACTTGCCTTGAGAGCAAGGCCCTTTGGGCAACCCGGTTCGACTCCGGGCGGGGGCGTTCTATTTTTAAAAATTAAATTTTTTTATCAATAAACTTACATTGGAAGATAAGGTAGAGTTTTTGTTGGTTTTTTACAAGCATTGTTCTCACAACCATATGTACAGTAATAATTTATTTTGCTTCCAAAAGTAGAATTTACACAATAATACTCGATCAGGTTTTTAGTACTAGTACACGAATCGCTTCCAATTAGATTCTTAGATTTTAATGTTCCAGCTACAAGATAATTTTTACCATTATCACTATCTAAACAAGCTAGATTAGAATTGGCAGGAGTCATTATTTTATCACAGTCATAACATCCAGTATTTTGAGAATCGTGTTTATATTTAGGCCAACTTATATTTTCTTTTATATAATTTGAATTTAAATTAAACGCATATATTCTTGGCTGATTAATATCAATTCCCTGAATAGTAGCAATAAATTCGGAATAATTATCTGAATCAAAATTTCCCACAACCAAATCACTACCAATACCTTTAATATATTTTGGAAATCCAGGTATTGTGTTTCCATTAAAATCAAAAGCAGAGATTATTCCATCTTGCCCAATTACAAGCACTTCTTCCTTGTAGTCTCCATAAATATTTGCTATTACCGGGGGAGAGGAGCTTGCATAATTAGATGCAGATACCTTTGGCCAACCAGATAATAATGTGCAATTAGGGTACATAATTCTTACTTGATTTCCGAATATTGAAACGATTTCTATGTTTTTATCTTTGTTTAAATCTCCTATAGAGGCAAATTGAGAATCTGTTGTACAAACATCCCTAAAAGAATTCTTTAGGTAGTTATATACAGAAAGGCGTGAATGATACCCATCTAATTCATATCTTCCATAAATAGATACCATCTCTTGAAAATCATCTTTATCAACATCACCAATTGTTATCCAACTAACGAGATTATTGGAATAGATTGGAAAACCAGAGACAATGGATCCATTATAATAAAAGGCTTGAATACTTGAATTTTCAAAGAGCTTAGAATAATTTAAAGTTCCAAGAATAATTTCTAATTTTCCATCATTGTTTAAATCAACTAAAGAAACTCCATCATTGAATGGCCTTTGATTCCCCTTTGTCTCCACAGGCCATCCAGACAAGAATTTTCCTTTATTATTTATTATATATATTTTTTTGTGTTCAGTTACTGTGTTATTGATTGTATCCAGAGATTCAGCTCCAGTAACAACTATTATTTCTACTTGACCATCTCTGTTTAAATCAGCAATAGTTGGAGGATTGTTAGGTTCAGATAATTCAATTTCAACAGGGAACCCATTCAATAAACTTCCATTGAAATAAAACGCATACACATAACTTTTAAGATTTCCTCCGGGACTTCCTCCACCAGAAAAACCAGAAACAACTATAATTTCTTTATATCCGTCTTTATTTAAATCACCTATAACAGGGTATCCTCCAACAGGATTTCTTGGATCTCCCAGAACACCAATTTGTTTAGGCCAACCAACTAGATTTTTTAAATCACTTTTAACAACATATATCTTCCCATCTGGATAAGTTGAGAATATCAATTCATCTATACCATCTTTATTTAAATCTTCAAGTATTGGATGATGCATATAAGCAGGATTATTTAAACTAAGTTTAAGAGGCCATCCTTGCATAAGACTTTTATCAAATATATAATTTATAGTTTGTTTTTTTATTTGCCCATTTTTAGTTATAGCGATCTCAAAAGTGTAATTTCCCCCATTTGAATATGCCCTTGGATCTATTCTAGCAATAGTTAAATTGTAACCCATAATTGAAACAAACGAACTTGACCAATTAGAATTATTTAAATCATTATTCTTGTATTTAACGGTTAAAGAAGTATAATTTTCTGGGAAAATACCCCTTATTTCAATAGGAGAATATACTTCAAGAATCTGATTATTCTCCGGAGATAATACATAAAATTCAAATGAAGCATTTGAAGGATAATTTAATTTTAAAAGTTTGCTTAAATTTATAAGCCCATAACCTTGCTCAGATAAACTATATCCGCTTCCAAGATTGTCTGCAGTGGCCTTAATCGAATTTTTAATTTCAATAGGGGTCCAAGTAGGATGTTTTTGTTTTAGCAATGCAATCGCCCCAGAAACATGAGGTGTAGCCATAGAAGTTCCGCTTATTGAAATGTGGTTATCATCTAAACATTTAGCATAATTAAATGAATCTCCCCATTGAGCAGCGCATATATTTACACCAGGAGCAACAATGTCTGGTTTAATTAAAACATTTTCCTTTCCTTGAGAATCTTTCCATAAAACAGGGCCTCTAGAACTAAATAAAGCAAGATTTTTATTTTTATCAACAGCTCCAACAGTTATAGCATTTCTTGCTGTTCCCGGACTATTTATTGTACCTAAAGAGGGGCCATTATTTCCAGCAGCAACAACAGCAACTATTCCTCCATTCACAACATTATCTATTGCTTTGCTTAACCCATCATCTGGATTTCCTCCTAACCCTCCTAAACTTAAACTTATAATATCAACATAATCTAATTCATTCTCCATAGGTATACCATCTTTATCTAAATCTGCTGCACTATTTATTGCAGAAAGTATATCCTCATAAGAACAAGATCCGAAATTATTACACACTTTATATGAAATAATTTTTGCATCTGGGGCAACTCCTTTTAATACTCCGTTTCCAGCTGCAATTGCAGCGACGTGGGTCCCATGTCCATAATCATCTATAGGGTCAGTACGTTCATTAACAAAATCATAGCCTCCAATAACTTTACAATTAGCTCCTAAGCATCCTCCTAAATCAGGGTGTTTATAATCAACCCCCGTATCTATAATACCAATTACTACTCCTTTTCCAGTTAAACATTCTTTTCCAGAGATAATACAATTATTACCATTAACATCCAATTTCCAAACATTGCTAGCTCCAATTAAAGGAACAGAATTCATTAAATCAATATGTATTATATAATTGGGATAAACATTTTTTACTCCAGGTATTTCTTTTATGTTCTCTGCTTCTTCATCTGAAACATCCATGAAAACTCCATTAAATGCAGTTATATACTCTTTTTTTATAACTTCTGAATTTTTTAAGAATAAATCTTTTCTAGATTTTCTAATATTAGAAACTATATCTGATTTTATCTTCGCATTATTATATTCTATTTTATCTAGATAATTTTTTGTTTTTGTATTTAATTCTAAATTTATATCCTCTAAATTATCTACTTTAAATTCATTACTTTTTTTTATTTCTTCTTTTATTCTTAATCTATTTTCTAAAATAGATTCTTCTTCAAATTCAATTATATACCCTAAATAATCTTTTTTATTTATTTCATTTTTATGTTGATTATCTATTTCCAAATCTTCTCCATATTCTTTTGTGTAAGTGTAACTATCTTTATATAATTCAGAATAAAGTCCATCATCAATAGCATTACCCGAATAATTTTTATTGCTTTCATGAGAGTTAAATAAAAAAATAACAAAAGAGGTTATTATTAAAAAAATTAGTAGAATTGAAAAAAATAAGAATGAATTATTCAACTTATTCACCATCTTATTTGTATCAAATAATCTTACTTTATAACTATTTCTATTAAATTTTTATAATTTAAGATAAGAATTAATTAATTATTTATTCGTATTTTTATATTTTCAAGAAGCGTTCTATTTTTAAACATCTTTTACGCATATTTATAATGGAAAAAAAGAGGAATAATCACAGCAAGTTCTTTTTAGGGATAATAATCTTAATTGTATTAGGTTTTTTCATTTATTCTTATTTCAGCAAAGGTTTTGTTTATTCAGTTGTAAACCTAGATCAAGAAGGCTTAATTGAAACTTTAAGTTCTTTAGGAGCATTTTCTTTCTTAGCTTATATTCTTTTGATTATCACAGGAGTTATTTTTGCCCCAATTCATCCATTTATATTTTATGTAACAGGAGGGATATTATTTGGTCCATATATATCTTGGGGATTAACTATGGTGGGAGTTGCAATTGGTTCTTCAATTGCATTTAAACTCTCTCAAAAATATGGAAGAGAATTTGTGGATAAACATGTTTCAAAAAAACACACTGAAAAATTCGATAAACTTTCAGATAAGTACGGCTCAATAGCAATATTCCTTTTAAGATTAAATCCTTTAACTTCTTCAGATGTCTGGAGTTATATAGCAGGATTAACAAAAATAAAATTCTGGAGATTTTTGGGCTACACTCTTTTAGGTTTAGCACCAGCAATATTTGTACAGGTTTATTTTGGTAAAGAAGTAGGAGATAATCCTGTTCTATTCAAGATATTTGTAGGAATAGCAATATTATATCTTACAGTATTAGCGCTGGGGTTGATTTATTTCTTTTTTATAAGAAGAAAAGATAAAGCAATTGAAAATAATGATAATAAAAATAATCAAAAGAAAAAGTGATTGTGGATTATATTTATATAATCTAAATTTATTTATTTAATATGAGTAGAGGTGAAAAGGTAATTGATTTTTTAAGAAAAAATTGGTTGATCCTTTTAATAATTGTTTTAGTTTCAGGGATGTTTATTTATTCTTATTATTCTAAAGGATTAATTTATTCTATATCAAATAGTGATTCAGATTCAGTTGTGCAGCTGATGGAATCTTTTGGAATATTTTCTTATATACTTTTTGTCGTTATTGTTATGCTTGAAGTTGTACTTGCACCTATACCTGCTCTCGCTCTTTACATTGCAGGGGGAGCATTATTTGGGGCATTCTTGGGAGGTATTTTAACTTTAATTGGCAATTTAATTGGAGCATTTATTGCATTTTGGTTAGCAAGAAGATTTGGAAGAAAATTCGTTGAAAAAAGAGTAGATGAGAATATAAGAAAGAAATTTGATAAATTTTCACAAAAATACGGTGTTTTTTCTCTTTTCCTTCTTAGAGTAAACCCTTTAACAACATC
>CAZNIA010000005.1:1669-5943 GCA_964572995.1 Candidatus Woesearchaeota archaeon | reverse complement strand
CTAAGAAGAAGGTTTCTCCTTGAAAAAATTCAACACTCTTAAATCTGGACTCATAAGTGTAACTTCATCTTCTTTAAATCTAACCCCTCTGTATATCTTTTGAAGAATCTCTCTGCGAGCTTTATCTTTGTAAAAACTCCAATATTTTTGAGGATTTGTTTTGTTGAGTATTTTCCAAAATGCATCCTGTACATTTGGATTTGGAAATTTTGTGAATATAATTGTTCTGCATTCATCTCCAGGAAAATCTACTCCTCTTGAACATTTCGTTGAAAAAAGAATATTCATTCTTCCTTCTTTAAACTTCTTGACCATTGAGCTTTCTTTGTCTTTAATCTGCAACTCTATTAAATCCTCCCTTGTTATTGCATGTTTTAAATCAAAGTTTTCTCTTTCAAATCTATCTGGTAAATCTCCAAAACTATTCACATGTATTAATACCGGTTTTTTTGCAATTTCAATACATTTATCTAAAGCTTGAAGATATTTTTTTCTTTCTGCTTTTCCAGAAGAGAAATTAGAGTATCTACAATCCATTTCTTCACCAGTCATTAGAACATTTATTTTACCTGGATCTTCTGTCTCAGCTTCTATAATTTTAAATTTATCAATACCAAATATATCTGAAAGAACATCATTTGAATGAAGTGTACCCGACATAAGAACAACAACTTTATTTTTATTTACCATCTCTTGAAATTTCTTTGCAAGATTTATTGTAACTATGCTTGCAATAAGATTATCTTCTCTTTTATCAAATAATACATAAGTCTCATCTAAAAATTCATCAAACATCCTTATTGTGCTTGCAACATCATGAACATAACTTTCTTCATCTATCTCTTCTGTGAACTCAGAATTTTTAATGAATATCTTAAATAAATCATACAAACCAGTTTTCTTTAACTCGATTATTCCTTTACCTCTTATAAGCTCATTTACTTTATTGTTTCTTTTTAGATGATTCAAGATTTCATTTATTTCTCTTATTATTTGGAAGTTTTCCTCTTGACTTACTGTTGCATGCGAAAGAGAATTTTGCAATCTATCAATATTGATATTTCTTTGATTTGAGAAACTATCCAAAAATTCATCGCATTCGTCAATTATTTCAACTTCTGTACAAGGTTTTCTATTAAGTGCGCTTTCTAATTTGTACTTGAGAGAATTAAATACAATTATATCAGAATCAACATAAGAATTAAACTGTTCATAAAAACCGCATCCAGGTTGTCTTCTGTAAAAATAGAAATTTTTATTCTGAAGTCCTCTATATTTTATTTTTTCTTTTTCATCCAAATTTTTAACATCATATTCCTCTGGAACAACCGGACTCCAATAAGGGCAAACCGGAGCTATTGACATTCTTTTTATATCAGATACTTTGTCAAAGTTTTTTGGATTTATTTTTTTGTTCTGTTTTAGATATTCTTTTAATGTATTAAAATTCTTTTCTTTGAGTTCTATTTTACACGGAATATTTTTGTTGTCTGCAGATAAGTCTTTTGAAATTAATTCTTGTAATCTTTCTCTTCTACCTTCAAATATATCATATAATTTTGAATTCACTTCTTTTTTCTGTTCAGGTATTGCATTTTTATTGTCTTCTAAAAATTTACATTTATGGTTATTTCTTCCAGTTATAACAGAAATTTTTAATTTCTTATTTTTACTGTTAAGAAGATATTTGTTTTCTTCATAATCTTGTTTATATTGTTGCTGTAAAGCTTTACTTGGAACAACAACAGAGGCTTTTCCAAGCTCTCTTGCAATGTTCAGTGCTATTGCAGAATTATGGACTATTATTCCATTAGCTATAAAATTGTTTGATTTAGGTACCTCTAAATCATAAGTTTCACCTTCTTTTATGAATTCTATACTTTTTATTCTATCCCAAAGGATATCTCGATTACAAATAAATGATATTTTTTTATCTTTTATTGTCTCATTAACTTTTTCTAAGTGGCATCTTAAAAAGTTAATTTTACCTTGAGAAAATACACTTTGTTTTATATTTTTATTAGTTAGCAGATCATCTAGCTCTTTGTAATTAATTGCTTTATTTCTTAGATACTCTCTTATTACTCTTGGGACTTTGTCAATATTAGTAAATTTATGTTCTTTGAGTTTGGAGAATATTTTTAGTGCTTTTTTTTGTTTTTCACCAACGAAACCTATATTATCTATAAATTTTTTCAAGTTATGGTGATTTGATATTGATATTCTCCAAGAATATTCTTTATTATCTCTAAATTTCTTTGTAGTTATAGTATGTTGAATTTCAAATATTTGTAGAAGTATAGAAATGTCTTGAATTAATCTTTTTGATATTGAAGAATATTCTATGACTATCTGATTATTGTTTCTAATATATATAGATCCATCTCCAGAAAAAAGTCTACTTAAAAACAATGCAATTCCTTTTTTGTCTAGATTAAAAATAATTTCTGGGACAAATTTTTCATCAGATCTTTTTCCATCTAACCCATATTTCTTTATCAATAATCTTAATTTATTTGTTGTCCCAAACCTCGTATCTTTATTATTAAATACAATTGTAACCTCTGTTTTATGGCTATTTCTTATCTCTCCATCTGGAAATAGTTTTTTTAAAGATTCTTCATAATCCTTTCTTATTAAAGGAGTTATATATTTATTTTGATAATATTTTGGAGAACCTGCTCTATCCCCTAATTTTCCCTCTGCAATTAAATGTCCTAGAACTTTTATTTCATTCTCATCATATTCAAAAGAATTTTCTAAATTAATTTGATTAGATAAGCACAGATAATTTGTGTCATCTAATTCTTCTAATTTTTTCCATTCTGGTCCTTCTTTTGTTATAGTTAAAAAGGGATGATTTTTAGAGGCAATAATCTCTCTCCCCGTCTTTGTAACTATTTTATACAATTTCTTTTGCCCAGTTTTTCTCACATTAATAAATTTAGTTTGAACTAATTTTCCTTCTTCATTTAAGGATATAATCTCTCCCTCCTTACCTTCTATTTCACATATTCTATGATAGCTGAAACCTTCTTCTTTTTCGGGTTTACAAAATATCAGAGAATTTTTATCTAAGCATTTTCCTGTACCACATTTTCCATGAATGAATATTATTTTATTGCCTTCTTTAACTGCTTGCACAACTTCTTTGACAACATCTTCCTGTGTTTTACCATTTGAGAATTTTAAAGGTTCAAGAAATTTCCCTCCTTCATATAAATTCCATGTCATAAGCTATCAGAAATTTAAAGGTTATTATAAAATTTGCTGTTATAATTCGCTATCTTTTATCTTCAGTTCTTTTTTATCTTTGCCTAAAACATATGCTCTTGAAAAGGAGTGTTCTCCAAGTAATTTATATTCTTTTTCTCCAGTTTTTTTTAATTCTTCTAAAAGAATTTCAATGAAATTCTTCATATCTTTCTCTGTTGGCATTCTATTGTAACCTAATCTTTCTCTTGAGCTTCCAACAGCCATATAGCTTTTTAATTCAATGAATTGTGGATGTGATTTTTTTATTAACTCTGCATATTCTTTTGCTTGATTCGGAAACATATTAAGATCTTTAACTAAATTCATTCGGAATACAGTTCTCGTTTTACCTTTTAATCTTGGAAGAATATCTAAAGTTTCATTTAATTTTTTCCATGCATCTTTTTTGATGCTTCTATGAAATTTTATATATGAGATTTTATCTGGAGTGTTTATTGATACATAAAGTTGGGTTGGGAGCTGATTTTTTTCTAGAAGTTCTTTTATTTTTTCAGGATAAAGTCCATTTGTAACAAGAAAGCTTGTTTTTCCTCTGCGCCTTAATTCAGCTATTAGTTCTCCAATATAAGGATATGTAGTTGGTTCCCCGCTCAAACTTATTGCAAATTGCATAGGTTCTTGTGCTTCTTTGTATTTTTTTTGATTTGCCTTACTTAACTGTGTTTTTTTTGAGTTTTTATCTATCTTAAATCCCTGAAGAAGTTTTTTTTGAGCAAGTATGCATGAATCTATTATTTCAGAAGGAGAATCTATTTTTCCAGGTATTTTTTCTCCTGTAGTATATTCAATTGCTCTCCAGCAATGCACACATTTATTTGGGCAGTAAAGGGAGGGAGTCATCTGGCAGCATAAATGAGATTTTATTCCATAGAATTTTTCCTTGTAGCAAACCCCTTCATCACGAAGAGATTTTTTTGTCCACCTGCAAATCTGTACTGCAGAGTGTTCGTTTTTTCCAGCTATTTCATAATGTTGTTTCTTTAAGAGCTGTTTTACAT
>CAZNIA010000005.1:0-1569 GCA_964572995.1 Candidatus Woesearchaeota archaeon | reverse complement strand
TTTAAGCTATAAAAAAACTTAATCCCCAGAATACCATTAATAATAGGAACAAGAACAACAAGAAGTTTGTTGATATTTTGAACCACAATTCAGCTTTCTTTTTATTCTTGGTAATACTTAATATTGTTAAGTAAAAGAATCTTCCTCCATCAAATATTCCCATTGGAAGCATATTCATTAAAGCTACACTTGCACTTATCAAGACCATCCACCACAATAAATTATAAATAAATGTTGCAGCTTCGAATTTAGCTTCGTAATATATATACTGTTTTTTAAATGAAGACAACCAAGTAATTATCTTCCCTATTACTCCTTTTCTTTCACTTTCAATATATCCTACTCCAACCCAAGATTTTTCAGCATCTTCTGGATTTTCCATCAGTGTTATTGTGTACTCTTTTAATTCTTCTTCATTCTTTGTTGTAAGAGTTATATTTTCTCCAGGAGAATATTTAGATAGTTCTTTTCCAAATTCTTCCCAATCCCTTATTTTTATATCATTTACTTCAACAATTGTTCCCTCAACTTCTGCTATAATCGCAGGAGAATAATCATACAATATTAGATAATTTGTAGTTGAACCTTTTTGTTCTTCTAATCCTTCTTTATTTATCAAGTATGTTTTGTTATTTGTTTTAATTTCAGTTAAACCTTCATCATTTATCATTGAAAATATTTTCTCATAATTTGGATTGTCAATTGAGAAATTGTTTACAGAAATTATTCCAGGTATTGCAACTATAGAATATGAATAGGTATTAAATTCTGCACCTGCAGGAGCAAAAGATAAGCTGAAAAATAGGAACATAATTATAAAAAATAGAATTGCAGTCAAGACATTCGCAAATGTTCCTGCAGCTAAGACTACCATCTGATGAAAGTTTTTGCTTTTGTTCATACTCTTTTCATCTTGCTCAACAAAAGCGGCCAAGAAAATAGGAAAGAAAAAAGGGAAGAACCCAAATCCAGTGGATTTTATTTTTATTCCATATCTTCTCATAAATATCCCATGCATGAACTCGTGTGTTATAGCAATAATTGCAAGAATGATTATCCAATATGTGAAATAAAAAGGAGGAAGAAAATCTAATTTAAATGCTTGGGGTAAATAAGGAACCAATGGAGTTATAGGAGGTATTTTTATTGCTTTAACAATTGAAGGATAAGCAATGTAAATATAAACTATTTTACCTAATAAATAAATCATAGCTCCCATAAGGAGATATCCTATTCCTAAAATAATGTAACTTAACTTATCAAGAGTCTTTTTGTGCTTTTTACCTACATCATCTATTATTTTCATTCCCCAACTTGTTTTATACAATAAAAGAAGTCCTTCTTTTTTCAGATTTTTTCTTTTTCTGTAAAGAAAAATGGATATTGAAATAACAAATAATGCAAGCAGTGTCAAATCAATAACAGTAAAATAATTCATTTTCTCCTCCAGGTTTAAAGTAAAATTAGGTTTAAAAGTGTAATGGTATCTTTACTTGCTCTTCTTTATAGGTCTAAATGCACCTTTTCCGCATTTTCTACACTTAACTTTTCCTTTAAGAATTTTTTGAA
>CAZNIA010000004.1:30422-36538 GCA_964572995.1 Candidatus Woesearchaeota archaeon | reverse complement strand
TAAACCCTCTCCATTATTACAATAATCCTTAAAAATATCTTAAATATCCATTTTTTATGATAGATACTATAAATCAGGAGATTAAGGAAATGAGAAAAAAATATCCTGAATTTAATATTATTGAAGAGAACGATAAAGAATCAGGTATATTTCATACAGCAAAGGTCTTTCTTTATAAAAAAAATTATAGAAATTTTAATGCGGAATTTTTAGTATGTTTTATGCCTGCTGCTTTTGCAGGAACAAATATCTATGTTGGAGATGAATTTCAATATTCTATTTCAACTGACTCTGGAGATTGGAATAAAAGAATCAAATATTTAGAGAGAATTGTTGAAGAAGTTGATGAAAACGGTATTGATACAGTTAAGAAGAAATTTAATGGAAGCAGAATAGGAAAAAGTAAAGAGAAATTCTAAAATTTATCTTTCTTGGTGTATTTTGTGTGAAGCAGTTTCTCAGCCTTTTTGCTTAAAGGCTGTCCTAGATACTTCTTGTAAATATCTTGCACTATTGGGTTTTCATGAGAACGTCTGTATTCTCTCATGCTATCTTGTTTGTAAAGTGCTTGGGCCCTTAGGGTTAGGACTTTATCATCAGAGTAGATTGGTTGTCCTCCACCTCCAACACAGCCACCAGGGCACGCCATCATTTCAATGAAATCATATTTGTCTTTGTTTCTTAGAAGTTTTCTTATGTTTGCTCCGCCTGATGCTGTTGCATAACGTACTGTTTTGTTTCCTAGTTTTATTGTTCCTTCTCTTATGCTACTATCATCTGTTCTTAGATTTTTGAATTCAACTTTTTCGAGACGTTTTTTTGTTGAGAGTTCATAAGCTGTTCTTAATGCAGCTTCCATAACTCCTCCAGCTGCACCAAAAATATCTCCTGCTCCACTTGCTATGCCTAGTGTTGGATCAAAATCTGAGTCTTCTAGATTTGCGAAGTTGATGTTTTTCATTTTTATTAGTCTTCCAAGTTCTCTTGTCGTGAGGACATAATCCACTCCTGTGTTTAATTCGGGTCTTGTAGATTCAAACTTCTTTGCTGTACATGGCATTATTGAAACTACTACAATATCTTTAGGGTTAATATTTGCAAGTTCTGCATAATAAGATTTTATCAACATACCAGACATTTCATGAGGACTTTTGCAGGTTGACATATTGGGAATTAGTTCAGGATAAAAGAATTCCATCATTAATATCCAGCCTGGACAACAGGTTGTGATCATTGGAAGCTTTTTCTTGTCTTTGTTTTTTAATCTTTTGATAAGTTCTGCAGATTCTTCCATAATTGTCATATCTGCTCCTAAGTCAACATCAAAGACTTTATTGAAACCGCATTTCTTTAGTGCAGTTACCATTTTACCTGTTACTAGAGTTCCTGGAGGCATGTTAAAAAGTTCTCCTAGAGAGGCACGTATTGCAGGAGCTGTTTGAGCAACAACATGTTTTTTAGGATTTTTCAATGCTTCAAGAACTTCAGTTAAATGTGAACGCTCTTGTATTGCTCCAACAGGACAGTTAATTAAACACTGTCCGCATTCAATACATGCAACTTGTTCTAGTTTCTTTTCATCATAAGGTGTTACGTGTTCATTGTGAGCTCTACTTGCAAAGTCTATTGCATGTATTTCCTGTATTTTGCTGCAGACTTGAACACATTTACCGCAATTAATACATTTGTTGTTATCGCGGATTATTGCAGCACCTAAATCTGGATGATAATCTTTAAGTGATTGAAATCTATTATTCTCAATTCCAATTTCATCATAGACTTCTCTTGCTTCAAAATCATCTGCAAGTTCATTTAATTTAATGTTTTGATTCATGAGCTCGAGATTCATTTTTCTTGCTTTAATTGCTTTTTCAGAACTAGTTACTATATTTGCATTTTCAACTGGTTTAGTTGAACAAGACGTAACCAATTTTCCATTCATTTCAACTAAACAAACTCTGCATCTTGCTTCTGGAAAAAGATTTTTGTGGAAGCAGAGTGTTGGGATTTTAATATCATTTTCTCTGCAAATTGTTAAAATGGTTTTATTTGGATCTACATCAATTTGTTTGTTGTCTATTGTTATTTTCATTCTTCTATTGAACCTCCCCAAGGATAAGGTAGCAATTCTTTTAATTTAACTTTTTTAATTTTTGATATTATAACTTCAGTATCTTTGTTTTTTTTACAAGATTGTAAAATCATTTCTCTGCATTTTCCACAAGGAGGTATTATTTTTCCTTTGTCTGTTATAGCAACAATTTTTTTAATTTCCTTCTCTCCATTTGAAATCATATTTCCTATAGCTTGATATTCTGCACATGAGCCAATACCACAATAGTGGCCTAGACTAACTCCAACAAAGATATTATTTCTAGAAGTTATTAGTGCAGCTCCTACTTTTCCAGTGTAAATTAATTTAGCAGATTTAGATTTGATAATTACTTTCTTTGCTTCTTCAATTAACTTTTTATCTTGTTCGTTTATTTTCATTTTATTTTTTCAAGTAATAGTTGTAATCCTCCTTAAAGTGCTGAAGTGATGTTAAGATGTGATTTGTTGAAGATTGTCCTAAACCGCAAAGGCTGGTTTCTTTGATGTGATGCGAGAGTTCCTTTAAGAGTTCTAAATCAGCTGGAGTTGCTTTTTTATCACGCACTTTTTTAAGAATATTAAGAACACGTATTGTTCCTTCTCTGCATGGAGTGCATTTACCGCAAGACTCGTAAGTGTAGAATTTAGCTATACTTAAGCATATATCTACTATATTCCTGTTTTTTCCTATGAAGATTATAGTGAATGCTCCATGTTGGCAGTCTTCTTCACAGATTGTTTCAGTTGTAACTAATGTGTTTTTGTTTATTGGCATTATTCCTCCAAAACATCCAAAAGAAATTGCTTTTATTTCTTGAGTGGGTTTAACTGTTTCAAGTATTGTTGACATTTTAACACCTAATTCCCATTCATAAATCCCTGGGTTTTCAATATCTCCTGATGTTGAAAAAAGCCTTAAGTTAGGATTCCAATCCTTGTATAAGAGAGCTTGCGCAACACAAGTTAATGTTTCAACATTATTAAGAACAGTTGGGCTTTCCCATAAACCTTGTTCTGTTGGATAAGGAGGTTTATATTGAGCTTGTCCTCTATATCCCATTATTGATTGCATTATTGCAGTTTCTTCTCCACAAATATATGCTCCTGCACCTCTTACTATTATTATTTCTAATTTGTTTTCAAGTTTTGCTTTTTTAAGAACTGTTTTTATTGTTTTTTCAAGATCTTTTAAGAGATATTCATATTCATTTCTTAAATAAATAAAAGCTTTTTTTGTGTTTAATACATAGGAAGCTATGATTATACCTTCAATTAATGTTTCTGGATTGTTTTTTAGAATAAATTTATCTTTAAATGTACCTGGTTCTCCTTCATCTGCATTACAGATTAGGAAAATTTCTTTTGAGGTGTTTTTGTCTTTATTTTGTATTTTCTTTTTTGCTTCTAGTGCTAGTTTCCATTTTTTTGCAATAGGGAAACTTGCTCCTCCTCTTCCAACAAGAGATTTTCTTTCAAGAATTTGCAATACTTTTTCTGGTCCTAGTTCTTTTGCAAGTTTCAGTGCTTTGAGATTGGTTTTTTTCAGGATTTGCATTTTGGTTTATTTTTTTATTTTTATTTGGATTGTTTTTTATTGGCTTTATTTTTATTAGGTTTTTTTAATTCATTGATTAATTTCTTAACTTTCTCAATAGTCAAATTGGTCACGGGTTTACCATTAAGAAGCATTGCAGGAGGTTCATTACAACATCCAATACAAGAGGTTTTGTAAACAGAGAATATTTTGTCTTTTGTTGTATCTCCTATATCTATTTTGAGTTCTTTTTTAATGAAGTTTTCTATTTCTCTGCTTTCATGTAAAACACAAGTTGGAGAACCACATAATTCTATTATATATTTTCCTTGAGGTTCTGTTCTAAACATAGTATAAAATTTAACAACACCATATATTCTGGATATTGGTATTTGATATTCTGTGCTAATACGTTTCATAGCATCTATTGAGATGTAGCCTTTTTTGTCTTGTTCTTCATGGAGAATGTTAAGTAAAATATCCTCTTTTGTTACCCTTTTCATAATAACTAAAGGGAATGCCTGTTTTTAAAATTTTATAAGGAGTTTTAAAATCATTCTTCTATATAGAAAGGCCCGTACATTAGAGGTCCACTCCAATCTTGATATTCTTCTATGAAATAGAAATCTCCACATACATACGCTGTTCTATCATGTCCGCATCCTGCTAACCCTTCCATACCTTCACAAGTAGCATAAAAATATTTTACAACAAGAATTTCCTCTCCATTTGAGCAAACATATTTTTCTGGATCTAATCCAAATCCTTCATTCAATGTTTTTCCTTCTGAGGAAGTTCTTTTAAGATATTGAGTTAAAACTTCTTGTCTATTTGCTTCAAGGTTTGGAGGTATTTCTTCACCTTTTGTATACTCCAAATATGTTGGAATATTATCATAAACACAATAATCTCCTTGAATAGTGCAATTTTGATTAAGGTTAATTCCTATTTTTGGTTCTGATTTTTGATTATTCCAAATTAAAATCCCTACAATTATTAAAAGAATAGCTATAACGCCTATGATACTCCATTGTTGTTTTTTCATAATAATTAAAGGGAATGGCTGTTTTTAAAATTTGAGTTGGGTGTTTGACTGGAATTAAAAGTAAACCTCTTTACAAGGGAAGATAATTGCATTATTAAAATAGTACCCACTATCTAATAGTTACAAATAGAAAGGTTTAAAAATAACTGATTTCTAGGAAAAGTATGGAAAAAGAAAAGGAAAAGCAGAGAATCTACGAAAACCTAGTAGAACTTACTAGAAATGCTAAACCTAATGAATATTTTTCCAGAAAAAAGATTTTAGATTATATAGTTGAACGTATTGAAGAAACAACTGGTGAAGTTGTTAGGAATAAAAGAAAAGCGATAGTATATTCTGGAGGAGACAAATTTGAATATGTTCATCTAAATGAAGAACTTCCAAGGCAAAAGACTCTTGCTTCAAATTTAGAAGAATTAACTAAAGAAGGGAAAGTAGAGACAATAACTACAGAATTTGGTGGATGTGGAAAATCTGTTAAATTTTATAGAGCTAATTTAGATTACAGGAGATATTTGTAAGATGACAACAAAACAAACAATTCAAAATATGAGCAAGATAAAAGGCAAGCAAGATGAGAAACAGAGGGTAGACTATCCATTAGGTTCGAAAGCTAAAAAGGTATACAAAGAGCTTGCTGATAGAGGTTTATTGTCCCAAAATCAACGTGATTACAGTGCTCATCAAAATGTTGGAGAAACTGGAAAAGATTACAGGGAGTTGAGAAGAGAAGAAGAAAATGCTAATAAAAGGTCTTTAGAAGAAAAATGTTTTATTTATGATTCTGGAAAAATTATTGAAGTTGATCCTCAAGAACAATTAAAAAAAAGGCACTTTAGGTATTTTTTTAATTCAGAGGGAAAAGAAATATTAAGAGAGGATTTTGATGATAAAGGCTTATTAAAGGAGATTACAGTTTATAATTATCTAAACAACAAATTAATTGGACAGGATTTTTACAATGTTCAGTTAGATTTTTCTAGAATTAAAGATTCTGAAACAGGAAGAATGATTGAAGTTGATTCTTCTGGAAAAAAAATTAGAACTTTGAGAGATTAATTCAATTCCTTTTGTAAATTACATCTTTTTCTATTTCTGGATGGTTTTTTCTATAAAATTTTATATTGATTGGCCTATTTTCTCCTGCGAACTTATGATGATTAAGTTCTTCTAACATATTTAATATCCATTCTGGAGCGTTTTTCATGTAACCCATTTTTGTTTCTCTTCTGTTTAAATAATTTTCATGTGCTATTTTGTATGTTTCTTCCATAGCCCCTCTTCCTTGCCCTTTAGCTTTAATTGCTCTGTTCCAATATGTTTCAATATAATTAAAGGGATTTTCTCCTTCTATGTCTAAATCAATATCACTTAACCAGAATTCATCAGATTTCATACCTTTTGGGCCTATATCTTTCTCGTGTCTTACTCCTTTTTTTGCTC
>CAZNIA010000004.1:2879-30390 GCA_964572995.1 Candidatus Woesearchaeota archaeon | reverse complement strand
AACTCTTCAGGAAGATACTTTAAGACAGTATCTTTTAATATAGATAACTCGGAAGGTTTTAAGTATCTGCCTTTTTTGGTATACTGATCTGTTCCTACTAATCCAAATTCTTCCATCTCTTTTAATCTTTTTTTTAATTTTTGATATTCTCCAACATCTTTTCCATAATCCCATGTTATTTTTTCCAACCCTCCTTCTTGCTCTTCAACAAGCACAACAATGCCAACAATTACAAAAATTAATCCCAAGATTAAACTTAACATAGAAGTTGTATTTGTTGCCCCTATTATTGCTCCAGTAATTCCTATTTTTCCATTTAATATAAATAATAAACCAATAATTGAAAGCGTGAATCCTAGAAATTTATTATTTATTCTCATTATTGTATAAGAATATTAACCTTTAAATAATCTTTTTCCTTTGTGAAGAGAGAAGAGGTGAAGGATGAAAAAATTACAGATCTTAAAGCAAGAGACAGATAAATCGTGTGGGATTGCTTGTTTAAGGAGCATTATTAATTATTATGATGAGGATTATTCTGAGAAAGATATTTGGAAAAAAAATCAATCATTTGGAAAAGATAATGATATTAGGAATCCCATATTAAGTTTAGGTGTTACTGCACTTAAATTTGGTTTAAATGTTCAATATACTGGATATAATCCTATAATTGTAAATCAAAATAAATATCCTAGCAATCTAAATAAATCTCTTGAATTAAAATCTAAGAGTTATTTTGATTTTGGAAAATATTATATTGATCAAGCTTTGCAGTTTTTGGAGCTTGGAGGAAAGATTATTACGGAAAAATTGAATGTTCAAAAATTAAAGAAAATAATAGATAAAGAAAAATTTTTCCTGGTTGAGGTGAGACCTGCTTTTATTAGTAAACAATCCTCTGCAGGAATAAATACGAATCATAAAGTTATTGTTATAGGGTATGATAAACAAGGTTTCAAGATACTTAATCCAAGCGATCAAAAAGAATATCTATGGGATTTTGATAGTTTCTTGATGGCATTTTATGCCGCTGTACCTGAGATATTGGTGATAAAGAAAGGGAGGAAGAAATGAAAATCCGAAAAGCCACCAAAAAGGATATAGAGGGAGTTGTTGAATTATTTGGAGAATATGATAAATATGAAAACGCGCTTGATAAAAGACATAAAGTTGATTCTGTAAAAGAGAGAAAAGATTTCTTCAATCTTCTTATGAAAAAGCCAAGAGCAGTTGTTTTTGTTCTAGACATTGATGGGAAACTTGGAGGAGTGATAAGTGGAGAATACAGAGAATCAATGGTGGGAAGGGGAGGAATGATTCATGAATTAATAATTTCTAAAGAATATCGTTCTAAAGGATATGGAGAGAAGTTGCTAAAAGCACTTGAAGATTATCTTAAAAAGAAGGGTTGTAAATCAATTCAGAGTTTTGTTTTTATAAAAAACAAAAAAGTCCTTGGATTTTATAATAAATTAGGATATTCTTCCAATGAAGAGGGATATTTTATAAGAAAAAAATTAAAATGAAATATAAAATACCCCACTTAAAAAAAATATTAGAACCTTTATGGCTACATAATCCAGGAGAAGCTGTAAATCAAACTGGTTGGCATAAACACGAAGTATTAATGCAAGGTTCAAGACATGTGGATTCGAATATTTTAAATAAATTAAGAATAAAAAAAGGAGAAAAAGTATTAGCAATTGCAGGATATTATGGAGATTGGGCTTATGCTTTACAAAAAAATGGAGCTAAAGTTGATTTTAGTGATGTTTCAAAATCAATAGTTAATTGGGTAAAAAAGCAAAATGATAGAAAATTTGAGAAATACATCCTTTCTGGTTATGAACTTCTTCCAAAAAAAGAAAAAGAGTATGATTGGACATTTACCTATGAAGCTTGTGGAGGAGGACAAGGATTACCTCTAGCTTATCTAAGATCTTTACTTAATAAAAAAGGGGGAATTTTAGTTTTATTTTTCAGACCAGACAAACCTGAAAAGATGGGAAGCAAATTGACAAGATACCCTTTAATTGTAAATCAATTAGCAAAAGTATATGGGGGAAAATCAGTCGTTATAAGAAAAAGCATAAAGGCACATAGAGCTGAAATGCCTGATAAATATTATACATTTATTATTCATAAGATTATAACTAATAATAAGGCAAGAGAATTAGCAAAAAAAGATATAGAATTTCTTTGGAAAATTGGAAATAAGAGAACAATCTCTAAGGAATATAAAGATTCAATAAAAAGGTTAGATATTTTTTCCAAGGCATTAAACAATGAATTTAAAAGAGAAGTTGAAGTAAAATGAAATTCATCTCTAGACTCATAAACAAAGAACAACCAACACTCTTGATAAAGAAAAACAACAAGCTAAAGACAGGACAGATGTATAAAATAAAATTTGTTGGAAATAAAAGAGATGAAGAATTAACAAGTTATCTTAAGAATTTCAATCAGGATTATTTTTGTTTTAAGTTTGTGCATAAGATAATGGGTGCTTTTGGTTTAGAGTATCAGAAAGATTATGATATTGAGGTTGAAGAGGTAAAATGAAAGTATTCAGAAAAGGTGAAAAAACATCAATTGAATGGAGATTCAAAGAAAGAAAAAGATTAATGAAACCATTTATTGCAAAGTATAAGATGCCGGTAATTGTTCATGCTGTACATGATTTGAAAGTCTTTGAAAATATCCTCAAAGGCGGAAAATTAAAACTTCCAGGACAGCATAATTCCCCTAAAAAATGCCCTTATATGGAAAAATTTCTTGGTATTGATAATTCAGTATATTATAGTTTGGGTTTTGTTTATTCAGTAGCTTATGATTTTAAGTACAATCTTATTTTTGAGCTGGATTATCTAAGAGATTTAACTTATTACAATGAATCAATAATTTATAGATGCTATAAAGCAATTATAGACTATTTAGATGAATATGATTATGAATATCTGCAAAAACTTGCAAATACAAATAAAAATACTAAGAGGGTTATACACAAATATTACAATAAAAAGTATAAAGGGAAGACTAAAATGCACTTTGACTTTTGGGAGATAGAGAAAGAAACATTTGATGCAATAATGAATTATCCAAATAAAAAAGAATTAATTAAAATGATTGATGAAAGATCAAGGAAATTTATAATGAAATATCCTAAATCTGTTGAAAGTGCGAAAAAAGATTATTTAAAGGAAAATATTCCAGAGATTATTGGAAGAAAAGAAAATAACCTCCTAAAAAACAAACATTTTCTTGGTTTTTATATAAAAGGTAAAATTCCGAAAGAAATAATGGAAATAATAAAAAGTAAATATGCTGATAAGATTCTATTTGATGGAAATAAAATAGAGAAGATAAAATGAAACTAACAAAAAAAGAAGCGGAAAAAATTGTGGAATTGTATAATCTAGGCAAATTAATTAATTTTAAGTTAAATCCTGGAGGAGCAGTTAATTATAACTTTGATTTCAAAACTTCTAGTGGAGAATATATTGTAAAATTGCTTAGTTGTAAATATAATGATTCTAATAAAAAGAAGTTGGAATTTGAATTCAAATTTCTTGAATTTTTAGAGAAGAATAAGTTCCCTTATTATTTTCCTAATCCTATTAAGAGTAAGGATGGAAGAGTCTTGCTTAATTTAGGAAGTAGTTTTTTATGGGTTTATAGAAAGATACCTGGAGAAGTTATTTATAATTTTAATAAGATAAACGAGATTGCCAAAGTTCTTTCAAAATTTCACAGTATCTCTAAAAAGTTTAAAGTTCCTAAAAATTTAAAGTACACTTATGCGGATGATTTGATAATTAAATATTTAAAAATTAAAGCTAGGATTTCAAAGATAAGTAATCCAAGTAGAGTTGATAATCTTGTAATTTCTAATTATAATCTATTTGAATCAGCATTATACAGGATTAAAGAAATGAATTACACTGAAAATCTGATTATTACTCACTCAGATTTCGGTAATCATAATCTTTTATTTGAAAATGGCAAGGTTAAAGCTATTTTAGACTTTGAAAATTTAAGTTTAAATCCACGAGTAAAAGAGGTTGCTTATGCTATAAAGAGATTATGTTTTGTTGATAATAAATTAGATAAAAGAAAGATGAATTTGTTCTTGAAAGAATATGAAAAGACAATTAAACTTACAAATAAAGAAAAAGAATTTATCTTGCCAATGATGATTCTAGACAGTTGTAATGTTTTTTATTGGGTTTATATGGAAATGAAGAAAAATCCCTCTAAGAGATATTTTTTCTTGAATAAGTGTATTAATACTATGAAATATTTGGTTAATGAAATGAAAATTTGAAGGTAGAGAGTATTTTTTAGTAATTTAACTTATCATAAACTATTTAAAACGCTTTTTGCTTTTTAATATATAAAAGGGGTTAAGGTGATGAAAATAGTTAAAAGACCGTGGGGAGTATTCAAGCAATTTGTTCTTAATGAGGAATGTACTGTTAAGATTCTTGAAGTTAAAAAGAATGAAGAACTTAGTTTACAGAAGCACAAGCAACGTGTTGAGAATTGGTATTTTATAACCTCCGGATATGTTCAATTAGGTAAGAAAGTTAAGAAGATTAAGGAAGGTGAATTGATTAAGATTGGAAAGAATGTTGCTCATAGAATAATTGCTCGTGAGGGAGATGTTAAAGTTCTTGAAATTTCTCTAGGTAATTTTGATGAGCATGATGAAATTAGATTGGAGGATAAATATAACAGGAAGTAAAATGGCTAAGGTTATTGCAATTGATTTGGGTGGAACAAACTTAAGAGTTTCTTTGGTAAATAATAATAAAGTTGTGAAGTACATTAAAAATAAAACTCCTAAATCTCAAAAAGAACTTGTTGATTTAATGATTCAAGGTATAGAGCAGTTAATGGAAAAAGATGTTAAAGGAATAGGTGTTGCAAGTGCTGGACCTCTTGAAAAAGGAATAATAAAAAATCCTCCTAATTTACCTTTAAGAAATTATAATCTTAAAGCTGTTCTTGAAAAAAGATTCAAGAAAAAAGTTGAAATATGCAATGATGCTCATTCTGTTGCATTTGCAGAATTGAAATTAGGTGTAAAGAAAAAGAATTTTATTGTGTTAACAATAGGTACAGGAGTTGGAGGAGGAATAATAATTGATGGAAAATTATATGAGGGAAGAGGATACGGTGGAGAAATGGGGCATATTATCTTAGATGATGGAAAATCTTTTGAGAAATTAGTTGGATGGAAATATACAAAGGAATTATCTATGAAAGCATTTGGAAAAGAACTGATGATAAACGATTTACTTAAATTGAATAATCCTAAGTCAAAAGAAATATTGCATCAGATAACAGTTCACCTTGCACAGGGTATTGGAAGTTTAATTAATGTGTTTGATCCTGAAGTTGTTGTTTTGGCTGGAGGAGTAAAAGAAACAGGTTCTAAATATCTAAATATGATTAAAAAAGAAGTTAAGAAGTATGTTATTTTACCTAGAACTACACCTATTCAATGGAGTAAACTTGACCATCCAGGAACACTTGGAGCAAGTTTATTGATAGATAGATAAATTAGAATAAATACAATATAAAATGGTAGTGAAAAAATTTATGGCGCCTGTAAGGATTGATTTTGGAGGAGGCACTACAGATATTTCTCCATTTAAAGATGAATATGGAGGATGTATTCTTAATGCTGCAATAAGCAGATATGTTGTTGGAGAATTAAATGCAGGGGATAAAAAAACCCATTTAGAATATACAGGAAATATACCTACTTCTTCTGGATTAGGAACTTCTGGTGTAATGAATTTAGTTTGGTTGAGTTTGATAATGCAAAAGGAAGGTAAGTTGGATTCAAAAGCTAAAACTAAACTCGCTGAAATAGTTTATGGTATTGAACAGGCAATGGGATTAGTTGGAGGAAAACAAGATCAATATGCAAGTGCATTTGGGGGAATAAATTTTATGGAGTTCAAGAAAAATGAAGTTAAGGTCCATAGACTTAATTTAAGAAAAGAGTTTATCAAGAGACTTGAAGATAAACTTGTTTTAGTTTATACAGGTAAACCTCATTTTTCAGGAAATACTAATGGAGCTATGATGGATAATCTAAGAAAAGGAAAGAATAATGCAAACTTATTGAGGATAAAGAATATAGCAATTGAAATGAAAAATGCTTTATTGAAAGAGGATTTAGAAAGATTTGCTGAATTAATGAATGAAGAAACAGGAGAGAGAAAGAAATTACATAAGAGCATAGTTCCTGAAAGCACCCAGAAAATAATATCTTTAGCTATGGAAAATGGAGCAGTTGCAGCTAAAGTGTGTGGTTCTGGTGGTGGAGGAAGTATTTTATTTTTTGGAGACAAGAAAAAATTAAAACAGAAGTTTAAAGATAAAGTTATTGATTTCAAGTTTGATTTTCAAGGATTAAGAGCTGTTTAATTATTGGAGAATATACAATTATTGCGGTAAAAGCACAATCTTGAGAGACTGATTATATTTATATATAGAGTGTGAAAACAATAAAGTTTATAAACTATAGCTGCTATAGAAACTATAGGTAGTAAAATGGAAATAACAACAATTCAATTAAGTAAAGAAACAAAAGAGAAGATTTCCTCTTTTGGAATGAAAGGAGAAAGTTATGATGAAATCCTTAATAGAATTTATTCTTTAGCAGTTAAAGATCAATTAAGAGAATTTCTTATGTCTGCAAATGGATTCATTCCTATTGAAAAAGCCATAGAAGAGGCAAATAAGAAATGGCCCAAGTAAGTATCTCTGAGAAATTAAAGGAAGATATTTTCAAGAAATTCAAGGAAGAGTCAAAGATTATATTCAAGCAATTATCTTCTCTTTCAGAAAATCCGAACAAAGGAAAATTATTGGGCAATGTTGGAGGTATTGTTATTAAAGAGACTAAATATAAATCTTTTAGATTTTATTTTATCACAGATGGTTATAAGCTTAAGTGTATTGATAAGGAAAATCTTACTGATTTATTGATAAGGTTTGTTAGAATGTCTGATAAAAATCATCAACAGGAAACAATTGATGAAATAAGAAGGATATTAATAAAAATAGGGCCAGAAGGTTTTTGATTTAAAGTTGTTTAGTTATTGGGAAATATTTAGTTATTCAGTAAAAACAAAATATTGTTCAACTGATTATAAATTTGATTACAAGTATATAATTAATACTTGAGATAGAAAATAGGAGATAATTAAATAAAAATTATCAAAGAATTAAACAATAGGCAAATCTTTTTTTATTTCTTCAAGCATTAATCTTGAGAGCAAGTATTCTATTGTTGATTCTGCACCTTGATTAAGGTTTATTGAACTTTTTGATAAACCATCATGGCATCCACCTGTAACATCATTGTAAATCATTTGTTTTAGGTGGTTTTTACCTAAGAACCAATTGAATGCTAAAACAGCATTATGATAATAATCATCTTTTCCTGTTATTGCATATGCTGTTAAATAAGTTTGAACCATTGAGGAGGCATCTATTGGTTGTTGATCAAAGAAACTTCTTACACCATTTCTATTATACCATCCGTTTTGTCCTATTGGGGATAATTCATCTTTAACAAAAACCAAATTTGTTAAGAATTTCAAACTTTTTTCTGCTATTTCAAGATATTCTGGATTCTTTGTGAGATTATAAGCCAAGAAAAGAACTTCAGGTATCTTGGAGTTTGAATAAGTCAGATAACCTTCAAACCAATTCCATTCTTCTGTTGCTTCTTTTTTATAAGAATCTACCAATGAATCAACTAATTCTTTTATTTTATTTAATGCTTTTTCATCATTGTATTTTTTGTAATAGTGATACAATCCAATTGTTGTAAATGCTTTTGCTCTTGGAGAACTATCTGCTTCTATCATAGGATAAGATTTATCGAATAGTTTTTTTGCTTTTTCAACTAATTCTTTGCTTCTGCTATTATTTATTGCATGTCCTAAAGACCATAATGCTCTCCCAACAGCATCTTCACTTGTTTCTACAAGATTTTTGTTTTCATACTCAATGTCACTGAATTTTCCATTTTCACTTTGAACTTTTTCAAGAAAACTCAGATAAATGTCTGAAAGTTCTTTGGATATATCTGAGTTGTATAATCTGTTGTGTATTGTTGCAACAATTAAAGCACGAGCATTATCATCTACAGTGTAACCAGATGAAGGGTCAGGTATTGAAAGTTTTGAAAATTGAATACATCCAGTATTGTCTGTTAATATCTTTAGATGATTTAGTTTTATCTTTGGATACTTTTCAGTTGTTTCTTCTCTTAATTTAACAACTTTGTTGAATAAGTGTAAATAGCCTGAAGCAACATTAGACCATATCATTGATCTTGCATAAGAATAAGCGCTTTGTTCTATGCTTTTCTTTAAATCTGAATTTGAAAGTATTTTATCTATACACTCTGCATATGACTTAGGACTTTGAAGTTCTGCAATCATTCCTCTTCCATTGTTTAAAACTTCTTGGGCATAAAGATTTGGAGTTGAAACAACTGCTTTTCCACATCCCATTGCATAAGAGAGTGTTCCTGAAACTATTTGATTTCTCTCTAGATTTGTGCAAACGTAAATATCTGAAGCTAAAAGATATTCTATTATTTCTTCTAAACTTAGATATTTATTGTAAAATTTAACATTGTTTTGTAAATTAAGTTTTTTAACTAAATCCATAAGATAATTTCGGTACTCTTCACCTTCCCTTTTTCTTATTACAGGATGAGTTTCACCTATAATTATGTATAAAAGATTTGGGTATTTTTTAACTAGATAAGGAAGAGATTTAATCATATATTCTATTCCTTTTCCTCTACTTAATAATCCAAAAGTAGAGAGGACGATTTTATTATCTAATCTTAATTTTTTCTTGTATTGCTCAGCATCTTTTAATGGAGTGTCTGGTATTCCATGACGGATTACATGTATTTTGTTTTTAGGAACACCATAATCATTATGTAAAATATCTATAGCACTCTCTGCCATAACAATTGTTGCAGCGCATTTATCGCAGATGAATTTAACCACATTTTTTCTTAGGTTGTTAGGTTGTGGAAGAACACTGTGGAATGTTACAACAACTGGTTTCTCTATTGTTTCCAAGAATGGAATAATATAACTTCCGTACTCTCCTCCAAAAATTCCAAATTCGTGTTGAATACAAACAAGTTTTATTTTGTCTGAGCGATTTATCTTTTTTGCCATACTTATATAATCTTCAAGATAATCTTTGTTCATCTCGTAAATTACATGGCTATCATAATTGTAGATGCTGGATTCTTCATTTAAAGCTATAACCCTTGATTTAACTTTTGGATTGAATCTTTTATTCATTGCAGTTATCAAGTCTTGAGTGAATGTAGCAATACCGCATTCCTTCGGCGGGAAATTGCTTAGAAAACATATCTTTGAATCTTTGAAAGTCTGCATCTCTTTTTCATCCATTTTAACACGTCCAGTTTGTGATAGTCTAATTAAAAATTTAGACTTTATAAAAGCAGCGATTTCTGATTGGATTTTGAGTTGTTATCTGCGAGAGACAAGATTAATTTGAATTATTTTGTTGATTTGTCGACGGAGATTAAATTCTTTTAAATCTCTCTAAAACTTTGAGAGTTAGAAGTGCGAGCGAGCTTCCAATCATGTCAATTAAGATGTCTTTGATGCTTGCAAATCTTCCAATCACAAACAGCTGATGAAATTCATCTGAGATTGCGTAGATTAGTGAGATTAGAAACACAATTGCAATTGTTTTTTTGTTGAGCTGTTTGGATTTTATTGAGAGTGCAAGAAAAAATGTGAATGCAAAGAAGACTGCTAGATGATAGAGTGTTGCAAGATTTAAACCTGTTTTGTTTTTAATTGGCGTGGAAATGTCTGAAAAAAGAAAAATTACAACTGCAATTAGAAAAGTCATTGCAATGTAGAATTCTCTTTCTTTGGATATCTTTTTTAGCATTTTTATTTTTAATCAGGATAGTTTTTAAATTAACATATATTTTATTAAGTATATTGGATTAATTCAATAATAGTTCTAAATATTTATATTAAAAACTTACTTGAAATAATTATGGTTATTGATATAGCTAATTTAAATTCTAAAGAGAAATTTGCTTTGCTTTACGGCATAATGCTAGGTGATGGTTGCTTAAGCTTAGTTAATGGAAATAAGAAGTTTATTTCAATTACTGGGAGTTTAGATGATGATTTGCCTTTTTACAAGGAAGTAATATCTTTATTATTAAATGAATTTAGGGGTAAAGATACAAATATAAAATTTAGAAAAGATTGCAGAGCTATAGATTTTAATTTTACTGATAAAAATTTATTCGAGTTAATTGTATCTAATGGATTTCCAATTGGCAAGAAAGGCCCAAATTTAATTATACCAGAAGTATTTTATGAAGATAACCTTCTGAAGTATATTGTACAAGGATTTTTTGCAACGGATGGAAGTTTAGTTTTAACTAAAAATCCAAATAAATTCTATCCTAGAATTGAATCTCAAGTTATTCATGGAAAGCTATTAAATCAAATTGTAGATTATTTAAAGAAAATAGGTATGAATGGGAGATGTTATGATTGCGGAATTGATTTTAATTCTCATTGGAAAAATACCCAGAGGAAATATAGGTTTCAGTTTAATGGCAAAAAGAATCTCTTATTGTTCAATGAAAATATAGGATTTGTAAACCCAAAACATATTATCAAATTTAATAATTTTTTGAGATATGATGAAGAATATGATACTAATATTAAAGGAATTCCTTCTTCTAAACATTATTTAATTAGAAATGAAGTTAAATTATATGATGGCTCTGGGGAGATTCTAACTCCCGACCCCGGCCTTTCTCAAAATTAAGATGAATTTTCTAAATTCCCATGAGAGCCGTACTCTAAACAACTGAGCTACAGAGCCATATATGTTTATTATAAATATACGCTTTTAAAAGTTTAACCTTTAGAAAAATAGGTGTTTTTTGGGTTTTATGGGGTCTTAGAATACTTTTAAGAATTTATTGCATCTCAAGTTTAGCTTTTTCTTCTTGTCTTTTCAGTCTAGATATAAGCCCTGCAAGTCTATTTCTTATTCTTTTACTAGGCATTTCTTTACCTAGTATTGCTTTGTTTTTTTCAAAGTCTTTGCTGAATTCTAAATCCTCTTTTAAAAGAGAATTTGCTGTTTTTCTTACTACTTTGGACTTTATTTTTCCCATGTTATTTTGTGCAGAAATTTGTTTTTAAAGGTTTTGATTAAGAAATTTTTTGGGTTTTTTCTTTATTTTTCTATTTTTTCTACTTTGTCTAGATTTTGGGCAGCTTCAATTAAATTTGAAAGCTTTTTTGAGGGTTCTCCCATACTTAAAATTACATATTTAAGATTTAATTGAGAGGCTTTTTTGTTTGCATTTATTATATCTGTGTCCAGAATTTTCTTTTTATTGTATGCTACAAGGAGTTTTTCTTCACCATCTGCTTTTATCTTTAAATGAATTTCATTTTTGTTGAAGCTTTCTATATTTAGTATTTCAACTGTTTCATTTGAAAGGAATTCTTTTATTTTATCAAAGAATTTGTTGTCTTCTTTTTGAGAATTTTTCTTTTTTATTGTATTTTGCTGTTTCGCTTTTGGCTTTGCTTTTTCTTGTTTTGCTTTTTGTGGCTTTTTCTTTTCTTTTACAGTTTCTTGTTTTTCTTGTTCTTCTATTTCTTTTTCTGTTGTTTCTTCAACAGATTCTTCCTCATTTTCTTCTTGTTCTTCTTTTAATTCTTCTTTAATTTCTTCTTCTATCTCTTTTTCCTCTCCTCTTAATTCTTCTTCTATTTCTTCATTATCTACTTTCTTTTTCTTCTCGAGTTCTTCTTTTTCTTTTCTTATTTTTTCTATGTCTTCTATGTTTATACCCTTTACAATTTTTTCACCAAGTTCTCTTTCTTTTTGATCATAAGTTCTTGGTTTAGGTTCAATATATTGATGTTGTTCTATTGGCTTGATATCATATTTGAATTCAGATTCTTTTACTGTGAGATATCTCCAGAAAGTTTCATTTCCTCTTCTAAAAGGGAATGCAAAATCTTTTATTTCTCTTAAAGCTACTCTTATTGCAGGAGATTGTTCAGAATCTTTAAGGAATTTTCTTTCTTGAATAAGAAGGAATGCTTCTTTTTCTTTGCTTTTTAAATAAGTTGAAAATTTCTCAAGTTGTGCTTCTTGTCCAGCTACATAATATATTGGAGAATTTCCAACTCTCATATGGCTCATTTTAATTAGCTTGTCTGAAAGAAGTTCTGCTAAAAATGCTGATGCGAAAAGCATACTTATTCCTATTTCTTGAGAAATGTAAACAGGAAGTGTTGGACCTTTCATCCTCAAGATTGAAAGGATTCTCTCTCTTATTTTGGAAGCATCTTGAGTTGGCATAGGCTTAGAAGAATATTGTATATTATAAAGATTTTTGTGTTATTTTTTGGGTGTATATTAAGTCTTGATCCAGCTTACTTCGTAGTAAGAAACATCAGATTCTTCATCTATAATTGCTATTAAGAGATTCTTTTTTGTGGAATGTGCAACTCTGTTTTTTGAAGAAAATTCATGCCAGGAGAATTTTTTTGATTCATGTTCACAGAAAACAATCCATTTAGCATGTTCTTGATCTGGAGTTGTTCCTTTTTCATAGACTCTGAAATCTGAACCGAACTTAAGAGCAGTTTTTACAACATATCCTTTATCACGTAAGTCTTTGAATACAGGATATTTTAATTGTATTCTGCTGTCTATTTTTTTGAATATTCTGAAAACTTCTTCAAAGTTAAGTGTTTTATTGGATTTTTTTATTTGTATTTTGTTTTTTTCAACAAGATAAAGTGCTTCAGCTAGAGAGTATTGAATTTTCTGTCCTGTTGGTTGCCCGAAGTTTGATTTTTTGTAAAGAGTAAATGCTTCTGAGTCATTTGTAGAAACTATTTCTCCCATTATGTGTGCAGTTATTTTTTCCATAATCCTGTTATGCTAGGAGAATATTTAAAAGTTCCTGAATAATATGTAATTTATGCAAGAAACTAATGGAATCAACTTCCAGAAAATTGAAGAAAAATGGCAGAAGAAATGGCAGGAAAAGAAAGTATTTGAAGCTAATCGAGATGATAAGAAAAAGAAATTTTATGTTCTTGAAATGTTTCCTTATCCTTCTGGGTCTGGACTGCATATGGGGCATGCATTTAATTATATTATAGGAGATATTTTTGCAAGATTTAAGTTAATGCAAGGATTTAATGTTCTTCATCCTATGGGGTATGATGCTCTTGGACTTCCTGCTGAGAATGCTGCAATAAAAGATAAGACTCACCCAGAAGATTACACAAAAGTTTCTATGAAAAATTTTATGAATCAACAGAAGAGGCTTGGTTTAACTTATGATTGGACAAGGGTATTCAATACTGCAGACTCAGATTATTACAAGTGGGACCAATGGATTTTTCTTAAGATGTTTGAAAAAGGATTAGTTTATGAAAAAGAGGCTCCTGTTAATTGGTGCCTCAAATGTGATACTATCATTTCTAATGAACAGGCTCAGGGAGGAGAATGTGAGAGATGTGGTTCAAAAATAGAAATAAGAAATATGAAACAATGGTTCTTGAAAATTACAGATTATGCAGAGAGATTATTAGAAGGACACAAAAAATTGAATTGGCCTGAAAAGACAATTGCGATGCAAAAGAATTGGATTGGAAAATCCTATGGAACCGAGATTGATTTTGAAATAAATGGAAAAAAATGGCCTGTGTTTACAACTCGTCCAGATACTCTTTTTGGAGTTACATTTATGGTTGTTTCTGCTAATCACACAAAACTTAATGAACTTGTTTCTGAAAAACAAAAGAAAGATGTTGAAAAGTTTCTTAAAAAATTAAAATCTGTTTCTGAAAAAGATTTAATTGATATGGAAAAAGAAGGGGTTTTTACTGGAAGTTATGCTATTAATCCTATTACCAAAGATAAAGTACCTGTTTATGCAGGTAATTTTGTGATTGCAGATTATGGTTCTGGTATGGTTATGGCTGTTCCTGCACATGATCAAAGAGATTTTGAATTTGCAAAAAAGTATAAGATTGAAATAAAACAAGTTATTGAAGGAAAGATTACAAAAGAAAGAGCGTACACTGAATTGGGTAAATTGATTAATTCAGGAAATTTCAATGGAATTTCTAATGAGGAAGCAAAGAAAAAAATAACTGATTATTTAATAAGTAAAAATCTTGCAAGAAGAGTAACTAATTTTAAACTTAGAGATTGGAGTGTTGCTAGGCAGAGATATTGGGGAACTCCAATTCCACTATTACACTGTGAAAAGTGCGGGATTGTTCCTGTAGATGAAAAAGATTTGCCTGTTGTTCTTCCCAAGAATGTTAAATTTGGAAAAGGAAATCCTTTATTGACAAATGAAGAGTGGCTTAATACAAAATGTCCAAAATGTAAAGGAAATGCAAGAAGAGAGGCAAATACTTTAGATACATTTGTAAATTCTTCTTGGTATTTTTTGAGGTATTGTGATCCTAATAATAAAAAAGAAATATTCAAAAAAGAAAATGTTGATTATTGGATGCCAGTTGATTTGTATATAGGTGGAGCAGAACATGCATGTATGCATTTGATTTATTGTAGGTTTTATTCAATGTTTCTTCATGATCTAGGATTAATCAAATTTGAAGAACCTGTACCTAAGTTATTTCATCAAGGAATGATAAATGATAAAGATGGTGAAAAGATGTCTAAATCAAAAGGAAATGTAATCGAGCCATTGAAGATGATGGAAGAGTATGGAGTAGATACTACAAGATTTTTTATGATGTCTGAAGCTTCTCCTGATAAAGGTTTTAATTGGAGCGATAAGGGCATTCAAGGAAGTTTAAGATTTGTTAATAAGATATTTGATACTTTTCAAAAATTGAAATTTGGAAAAGATTCTCAAGATTTTTTAATTAAATTAAATGGTTCTATTAAAAATATTAGCACACAGATAAATACGCTTGATTATAGAAAATCAACAATAGAATTGAGGCAGTTATTTGATTTGATTGCAGAGCAGAAAGAAATTTCAAAAAATTCATTCGATAATGCACTTAAACTTCTGTCTCCTTTCTGCCCTCATATAACAGAAGAATTATGGGAGAAAATGGGGCACAAAGATTTTATTTCTACATCTGAATGGCCTAGAGTTGATGAATCTGCATTTAAAGTTAAAACAAAAGAAATTGATTTAACTGAGAAATATATAAAACACATTAAAGAATTAGTTGATAAGTTTGAATTAAATGGAGTTTCTGTTAAGAAGATTTTTGTTTATGTTGTTCCATTTGAGATTGAAAAATTGAATAAATCTAAATTAGTTAAGGGCGTTGGAAAGGAATTAGATATATTTTCTGTTAAGGATGATAAAAAATATGACCCAGAAAACAAATCTAAAAAAGCAATTCCAGGTATGCCTGGAGTTTATTTTGAATAATTAATATATTTTGAAATAATCAGGTTTTTATATCTTGATTTCTTGTGTAGAATATGGAGGGTGATAAAGCAGGTTTAGGTTATGTGGGGGTTTTACATAAATCCACTTTTCAAAAAAAATATTGGCTTTTAACAGTTTTTGTTGTATCTTTAATTGTTTTGTTTTCTGGGGGTTTTGGTATAGCCCATATTATTTTGAATAAAAATTCTCAAAATTCTCTTGAAGGAGATGTTTGTGGGGATGGCACTTTTTATAATTCTTGTTCTCAAGTTAAGCCTTATTTTTGTTTCGAGGGGAAACTTATAGAGCTTGCTTCTTTATGTGGATGTCCTGAAGGTTTGGAATTAGAAGGAGAGAGTTGTATTTCAAAATACCAAGATAATCCAAAAGTAGTGCGTTTAAAATATACTTTAAGAGGCAAGATGGATTTCATAGATTTTGAAGTTTATGGAAATTTTTCAGATTATGTTTTTAAAATACCTCGTTCTATATCTTATTCTGGAGAATTTAATGTTTCAAGAGCAGATTTTAAATTAAAAGCAATTAATGATGAGGAGCAAAGAAAATTTCTTTTACCTCTTGTTATTGAAATACAGAATTTAACAAACAATAAAGAAGACCAGGCTAGGATTGCAATAAGCTTAGTTCAGAGTATTCCATTTGGCAGTTCAAATAAAACTTATTCTTTTTTAGGAGAACAATTAAATCATACACGTTATCCTTATGAAGTTCTTTATGATTTTCAAGGGGTTTGTGGAGAAAAGACAGATTTACTTGTATTTTTACTTAGAGAATTAGGGTATGGAACTTCGTTTTTTTATTATATCCCTGAGAATCATGAAGCAGCAGGAATAAAATGTCCTGTTGAAGAGAGTTTAATGAATACAGGGTATTGTTTTATTGAAACAACTTCTCCTTCAATAATAACAGATGATGAAATTGCTTATGCTGCTGTGGGAAAACTTCATTCTACTCCAGAGTTTTATTTTTTAAGTGATGGAGAGTCTCTTGGAAGAAACTTTGTTGAGTACGATGATGCAGAGAAACTTATACGTATAAGAAACTCCATAGATAGAAGAGGACTCATAGGCCCATTTTATAGAAAGACTATAGAAGACTTAACTTACAAATATGGATTAACTGATCAGTATTACAGATAAATAATTTATTCAAGTATAGCTTTTATTCTTCTTACTCCACTTGAAGAGGACTCTTCTTTGGTTATTTTGAATTTTCCTAATTCACAAGTATTTTTTACATGGGGTCCTGTACATATTTCTTTTGAACATTCTCCTATTGTATAGACTGAAACTATTTCTCCGTATTTGTGTTCAAAAACTCCGCTTATGCCTTTCTTTTTTGCTTCTTCTAAAGACATTTCTTCTCTTATTACTTCACATCCCTTTCTTATATTTTTGTTGACCTCATCTTCAATAGATTTTAATTCTTCGTCTGTTAATTTTCTTGGGAAGTTGAAATCAAATCTTAATCTTTCAGGAGTTATATTGGATCCTTTCTGATGTATTGAATCGTCTTGGAATATCTTTCTTATTGCAGCTAGAAGTAAGTGAGATGCAGTGTGTAGCTTTGTAGTTGCTTCGCTGTTATCTGCAAGACCAGATTTGAATTTCCCTTCTGCGGCTGTTCTTGAGAGTTCTTGATGAAGTTTACATTCTTCATCAAATTCTTTTCTTGAGAATTTTATTTTTCTTGATTTACATTCCTCTTCAATCATTTCTACAGGAAATCCATATGATTGATATAATAAAAAAGATTCTTTACATGAAATCTCTTTTTTATCTTTGGTTATTCTCTCAAATATATTTATTGCCCTTTCTAGAGTGTGTCTAAATTTATTTTCTTCTCTTTCTAATTCAGTTATTATGTTGTTTTTGTTGGATTTCAATTCAGAGTAATCAGAATAGATTTCTACAACTGGATTAACTAATTTATATGTGAAATTTTCTTTTATTCCTATTGATTGAGCATATCTTATTGCTCTTCTTATGAGTCTTCTTAGGATGTATCCTCGTTCTGTGTTTGAAGGGGTTATTCCGTCTGAAATTATAAAAACTGCAGCTTTAATGTGATCTGCAATTATCCTCATTTCTTTTTTATTTTTATTGTAATCTTTTTTTGATATTTTTTCTATTTCTTTTATTATTGGAAGGAAAGAATCTGTGAGATAATTATCTTTTAATTTATTTAATATGGCTGTTGTTCTTTCTACACCCATGCCTGTATCTACATTTTTTTGATTTGCAGGAATATATTCTTGTTTTTCATTTTTAATGTATTGCATAAATACATTGTTCCATATTTCTACTTTCCCAAAGAATATTTCTGTATCTGGGCCACAAGGTCCTGTTTTTCCTGCAGGTCCCCACCAGTTATCTTTTTTGGGTAAGAATTTTATTTTGTTTATTCCGTTTAATTTCCATATTTTTTCTGACTCTGTGTCTTTTGGAGCATCATTATCTCCTTTAAAACAAGTAACAGATAAATCTTGTTTTTTTATTTTAAGGTTTTTTGTTAGAAATTCAACACTGTATTTTATTGATTCTTCTTTCCAATAATCACCTAAACTCCAGTTACCTAACATTTCAAAAAAAGTATGATGTATTTCATCTCCAACTTCTTCTATATCTCCTGTTCTTATACATCTTTGAACACTTACTAACCTTTTTCCAAGAGGATGAGATTGTCCAAGCAAGAAAGGCACTAAAGGATGCATTCCTGCTGTTGTAAATAAAACTGTCGGGTCATTTTCAGGTATTAAACTTGAATTTGGTATTTTTTTATGGTTCTTTGAAATAAAGAAATCAAGGTATTCTTTTATTAATTGTTCTCGGGTTATCATGATATTCAAAGAAACAGGTTATTTTTAAAAATATTGTTTACCCAAGTTTCATAAGCTTTTCTTGGATTTCTCTTAATTGTGTTTCAAGATCGTCTTCTTCGTGCTTTTCTTTTACAGGTTCTTTTATTTTTTCTTCCTCTTCTACTTTCTTCTTTTTCTCTACTTCTTTTTTCTTGAGTATCTCAGGAAGTTTTACTTTTGGGAACACCTCATTTATTTTGGTCATATTTATTTTGAGGTCTTTTATCTTGTTTTGTATTCTTAATCTATTGTTAAGTTCTTCACTTCTTAGAAGTTCATATCTTTTTATTCTTTTTATAACTTTTAGAAAATTTGCTTCTGTTGAAAGAATGTTTCTCTTTGCAGATAATGCATCCCCGTAATCGACCTTTATATGAACAACACTTTGTTCTTTCATCCTACTCTTGAGAAGATATCTTGGTTGACTTTTTCTATCTGATTCTTTATTGTTTGTATCTCTTTTTCCCAAGATGAAAGCTCCTCTTCCTCTTTTGCCTTTATTTCTTTTGTATTTTTGATGAGCTTTTCTATTTCAGAAATCTGTGATTTTATATCTTGGAAAATCTTTATACTTTCTTCAAATTTGTCTATTCTTATGAATACAGGTTCAGCTTTTTTGGTCATGTAATTCTTTACTGCGTATTCTTCAGAGTTATCTACTAATCTTGTGCTTATTTTTGGAGCTGTTTTTTGAGGGGTTACTGGTTTTGTAGGTATTGCAGGAATCATTCTTTCATAAACTTCTTCTGTTTCAGGAGAATCTTCATCTTCGTATTCCTGACTGAATTTCTTTTCTGGTTTTGACCCACTTATGCTTTGTTCATAATCGTCATATTCTTTACTGAAAGACTTTTTTACTAGAGGTTTTTGCATCATTCCCATGTGTTCTTCGGGTAAATCCTCTGCAACGAAAACCTCTTCATCCTCTTTTTCCCCAGCTACAGCTTCTTTAATAGTATTTTGTGTGAATTTGTTTCCTAAAGAATTGTTTGGGAATGTTGGGAGTTGAGGTAATTTTTCATCTTCATGAGTTAGAGAAGAGCTTGAAGAATTGTTTGTTGGAGGAAATTCAGGTAATTTTGGCAATTCTGGAAGTTCAGGAGCACTTGAAGCTTTTTTCGCCTCTATTTTATTGTCTTTTTTTCCGAATAAACCCATTTTTGTGTTTTTGATCTATCTCTTTTTAATATATATAAGAGAGAATATAGGTTTAAAAACTTTTATCTTTTTAAGTTTTTTAACTAAAACGAAAAATATATAATCGAGGTATTTTTATTAATTCGATGTTAAAAAACTTTTTGAATGAAGTAATCTCCATTGTCGTCGGTAAACCCGGTGAGCCTATAGTTAATTTGCTTGAAGGCGAGAAGTATGTAAATGAATTTATAATTGCTAAAAAGCTTGACCTTACAATAAATCAGACAAGAAATATTCTATATAAGATATCTGACCAAGGGCTAGTTTCTTCAATAAGAAAGAAAGATAAAAAGAAAGGTTGGTATACTTATTTTTGGAAGATTGAGGTTTTGAAATCTTTGGAATTTTTAAGAGATTTACTTTCCAAGAATTTAACTCAGTTAAGAAATCAAATTAAAAGTAGAGAAACCAAGAGATTTTATGTGTGTGAGAGATGTAATATAGAATTCAATGAAGAAAATGCTATGCTTCATGATTTTACATGTAATGAGTGTGGAGAAGTATTTACAGTTAAGGATAATGAAAAGGTTGTTAGAGAGTTTAAAAAAAATGAGGAAAAAATTGTAAATAAACTTAAATTAGTTGAAGAGCAAATAGCATTGGAAAAATCTAAATTAGATAAAATTAAAATGAAAGAAATTAAAAAAATAGAAAATGATAAGATAAAGAAGAGAGAGGAAAATAGAAGAATACAGAAGGAAGCAAGAGAAAAAGAGAAAAAAGATTCTTTAAAGAAAAAACAAATTGTTCCTTCTAAGGTTAAAAAGGCTGTTAAAAAAGAACCAAAGACAAAAACTAAAAAAATATCTAAAAAGAAATAGATAAATTTAGATTAAAATGGCATATGTTTATCAAGTTTATCCTAAAAAGAAAAAGAGTATTTTTGATTCTCTTAGCTTGAATACTATTTTAATTATCTTAAATGTTTTATTGTTTATTGTTTTTACAATACTTGTTAAATTTAATTTCATCTCATGGGATTTTATAGCAATAAAACCTGCTAACATATTAGAAGGAAAATACTTTTGGACTTTTTTAACAAGCATGTTTATGCACGCTGGTTTTTTTCATTTATTTGTTAATATGCTTTCCTTGTTTTTTGCAGGTTCACTTATCGAGAAGATAATTGGTAGAAAAAGATATATCTGGTTTTATCTTTTTTCAGGTATTTTTGCTTCTTTGTTTTTTGTTTTAATGAGTTTGATATTTAGTTCAGATTTTAATGCATATGCTGTTGGAGCATCAGGAGCATTATTTGGTTTAATTGGATTGCTTATGTTTCTAACTCCTAATTTGCCTGTGTATGTTATGTTTATCCCTATACCTATAAAGATGAAATATGCTGCTCCAGGAATGTTGATTTTACTTTGGGCTATTTCTTTAGCAGGAGATATTTCTATAGGAAATACAGCGCATCTTGGGGGTTTGATTGCTGGTTTAATTTATGGGGCTTTTTTAAGAAATAAGTATAAGAATAAAATAAAGTACATACAAAAAAGATTTAGTTAGATTTAATTTATTTTAGTTAGTTTTATATATAATTCTTGCTTAATGGAGTTATGAAGTTAAAGAGAGGAGATAAGCAAAGAGATAATAAAAAAAGTAAGGAGATTAAAAGTAATAATTTTTCTGGTTTTATTTCAAACAATTATTCTAGGTGTTTTGATTATCTTAAGAATTCAAAAAAATTTATTTTTTTGGTTATTGGACTTTTTTTCTTTTCTTTGATATTAGGATATATATATCATCCTGAGGTGATATCTTCATTTATTTTAGAATATGTAGATAAAATTTTAAAGGACACTCAAGGAATGGATTCCCTGGACATGATTTTTTTTATTTTCTTTAATAATCTTCGAGTGGGTTTTGCAGGTGTTCTTTGGGGTTTTTTGTTGGGTATACTTCCAGTTATTTTTACTTTAGTTAATGGATATGTTGTAGGATTTGTATCTTATTTAGCAGTTTCTTCTTCTGGGACTGGTTCTCTTCTTAATCTTTTACCTCATGGAATATTTGAATTACCTGCTATCTTTATTTCATTTGCAATGGGAATTAAATTTGGAACATTCGTATTCTATAAAGATAAATTGAATAAGTTTGTTCGTTTTTTTAAAGAATCTTTAAGAGTGTTTTTATTTATTGTTGTCCCACTTTTAATAATTGCTGCAATAATTGAGGGGCTTCTTATTTTTGTTTAGAGTTAAGCGATTTAACCTTTTATTTCGCTTATTCCAAGGATTATAAGAATTAATCCTAGTAAGGCCATTATCCAAGTTAATCCTCCCTTTAAGACAGTCCAAGCTGCGAATCCCCAAGAATCTAAAGGCATTCCTGGTAAAACAAGAGCTATGACTCCTACAAGAAGAATAACCCCTAAGAGTAATTCAAACCATTTGTTCATTGTGTTTTTATAATGGGGTTTTTGTTTAAAAAGATTTTGATAGTTGAAGATAGATTTTTAAGTTAGCTTAATTACTTTATTTAATGAAGAAATCAATTAAAAATCAAGAAGCAGATGTAGCTAAGAATATTCTTAAAAAATCTGGAAAAGTTGAAGGCAAGGTAATAGAAGGTTATGATTTCAATAAAGGAGTTAATTATGACAAGATAATTGAAAGTTTTTCAAATACTGGTTTTCAAGCATCTAATCTGGGAGAGGCAATTGATATTGTAAATGAGATGATTAAAGTTAAATCTAAAATTTATTTAGGATATACTTCAAATATAATTAGTTCGGGTTTAAGAGAAGTTATAAGGTATTTAGTTGAGCATAAAAAAGTAGATGTTTGTGTTACAAGCGGAGGGGGTTTTGAAGAGGATATAATAAAGTGTCTTGGAGAGACTGTTTTAGGTGATTTCAGGTTACCTGGAAAAGAGCTTAGAGAGAAAGCAATAAACAGAATAGGAAATTTACTTGTTCCAAATAATAATTACATTCAATTTGAGGAATTTTCAATGCCTATTCTTGAAGAGATGTATCAAGAGCAGAAAAAAACAGGAAAAGTGTATACTCCTTATGAAATAATCTGGAAATTTGGAGAGAAAATAAACAATAAAAAAAGTATTTGTTATTGGGCATGGAAAAATAAAATTCCTATTTATTGTCCTGCAATTTTAGATGGAAGTTTTGGAGATATGGTATATTTCTTTAAATATAAACATGAAGATTTCAAGGTAGATATTGCAGAAGAAACAAGGCAATTAAATGAATCAACTACAGGTATTGAAAAATCTGGAGTATTGATTATTGGAGCTGGAATTGTTAAACATGCTATCTTGAATGCCCATTTGTATAGAAACGGTGCAGATTATGCTGTTTATATAAATAATGCTCAGGAATTTGATGGGAGTGATGCTGGAGCTCTTCCAGAAGAAGCTGTTTCTTGGGGTAAATTAACTCCTGAATGTAAAAGGGTAAAGGTTTTTGGGGACGCAACGATTTTGTTGCCTTTACTTGTTGCAAAAACATTTGCTAAAAATAATTGAATTTCTAGTATAATAAAATTTTGAAAAGTTAACTGTTGTAATTACTATGATAGTATGCAATAAAATATTTAAGAGATGTGAAATTTCTTTTTGTTATGAAGATTGCAATAGGAACTGAAAATAAAGCCAAGATACAGGCAGTAGAGAATATTATAAAAGAAGTTTGGAAAGATGTTGAGTTTTCATACCATAAAACAAATTCACTTGTTGGTGATCAGCCACTTAGTGATGAAGAGGCAATTAAGGGAGCAATTAATAGAGCAAAGGAAGCTATTAGCAAAGGAGATGCAGATTATGGTGTTGGGCTTGAAGGGACAGTGAATACAAATAATTATGGTATGTTCCTTCATGGGTGGGTTGCTATTGTAGATAAATATGGGAATGGGGGTTTGGGACAGAGTGCAAGTGTACATGTTCCAAGAACAATAGAAAAGAGAATAAAAGAAGGCGAGGAGTTAGGTCCAATAATGCAGGAATTGATGAGGGATGAAAATAATTCTATAAGACAGAATGAGGGAACTAATGGAATTTTAACAGATGGGTTATATACTAGAGTTAAAGAGTTTGAAGATGCTACAAGATGTGCTCTTTCAAGGTTTGTAAATCCTAAATGGTATAATTAATTGTATTTTATTTGATTTTATATAAAAGCTTATATATTCATTCTTTATTCATTTTTTTATGGAGGAGAATAAAGATATAGGTGATTTGTTTATACCGCAGGGTGAACAAGAAAAGACAGTTGTTGAAAAAGATTTTATGGATGTTCTTAAAATGGTTGCACCTGGAACATCTATAAGAGTAGCGATGGATGATTTACTTAATGCAGGTATGGGAGCATTAGTTGTTATTGATAATGGAAATATTTCTTCTGCTTATCAAAAAGGGTTCGGAATACATTCCAAATTTACCCCCCAAAAATTAGTTGAGTTAGCTAAGATGGATGGTGCAATTATTCTATCTAAAAATGTTAAAAAAATACTTTATGCAAATTCTTTTCTTTCTCCAAGTCCAGAAATAACTACAAGAGAAACAGGAACAAGACATAAATCTGCAGAGAGAACAGCTAAACAAACAGGAGCAATAGTTATAGCAGTATCTGAGAGAAAGAAAAAAATTACAATTTACCAAGGAGACAAAAGACATGAGCTTAAAGATAGTTCTGAGATATTAAGAAGAGCTGCTGAAACCTTGCAAATTTTAGAAAAGCAAAGAGAGAGTTTCAATGAAGCTATAACTCATCTTAATTTAATGGAGCTTCAAAGAATTGTTACTGTTAAAGATGTTTGTGGTGTTATACAAAGATTTGAGATAATTAAAAGAATTGCAGAGATTGTAAAGAGATATCTTGTTGAATTGGGTAGAGAGGGTGCAATAGTAAGTATGAGTTTGAAAGATTTAACTAAAGGATTAGATAGAGAAGAAGAGTTGCTTTTAAAAGATTATTTTGGTGCAAATTATGCTTATGCAGAAAAAGTCTTGGAAAAAATGGATTTTGATTTTCTTCTTGAGCCATTTAATATTTCCAGAATGTTGTTTGAGGAATTACACGACAAACAAATTTCTCCTAAAGGGTTAAGAATATTAAGTAAGACCAATATTCTTGAAAGATATATCCATTCTTTGATTGCACATTTCCAATTCTTAGATAAGATTCTTTTGGCAAATGATGAGGAATTACTTAAGATATTTCAAAATGAGGGAATGCTAGCATTTTTTAAGGAAGAAGTATATAGTTTAAGAGAGAAACTCGTTATAGGTAAACCCATATAAGATGTTAACAAAAGAACAGTTGCAGGAAATTAGAGATCATTTAAATAATGCACAAAATCCTGTTTTCTTTTTTGATAATGACCAAGATGGATTGTGCAGTTTTTTGCTTTTACAGAAATATTTAGGTAGGGGAAAAGGATTCCCCATAAAAACTTCTCCTGCTTTAACTAAAGATTATCTTAGAAAAGTGGAGGAATTTAATTCAGATTATGTTTTTGTTTTAGATAAACCAGAAATTTCAGAAGAGTTTGTTATGGAGATAGAAAAAAGAAATATTCCTCTTGTTTGGATAGATCATCACGAGATTTTACCAGAGAAGATATCTAATTATGTAAATTATTATAATCCTTTGTTTTCCAAAGAGAAAAGCAATGAGCCTGTTACATACATTTGTTACAACATAACTAAAAGAAAAGAAGATTTATGGATTGCAGTTGCAGGATGTATTTCAGATAATTTGGTTCCAGACTTCTATAAAGATTTTATGAAAGAATTTCCTGATTTATGTAAGGATGAAAATGATGCATTTAATATTTTTTATGGCTCTGAAATAGGAAAGATTGCAAGAATTATTGGATTTGGTTTAAAAGACAAGATAAGTAATGTAATTGCTATGGTTAAGTTTTTAATTTCTTGTAAAACCCCTTATGATTTTTTGGAAGAGAATAGCAAGAATAAAACTATTTATAAAAGATTTCAAGAGGTTGATAAGAAATATCAAAAAATTTTGGATAAAGCAAAAAAATGTTCAACTTCAAGCAAGCTTCTTTTTTTCAAGTATGCTGGAGATACAAGTATGAGCTCAGATATAGCTAATGCATTGAAGTATCTGTTTCCAGATAAATTTATTGTTGTTGTTTACAATAAAGGATTCAAAGCAAATGTTTCTGCAAGAGGAAAAGATGTTAAAAAAATAATTTTAGCAGCAATAGATGGACTTGAAAGTGCAACAGGTGGAGGGCATGATAATGCTGTTGGAGCTCAGATTAGAAAAGAAGATATTGAAGAGTTTGAAAAAAGAGTTAAGAAATTGGTTTATTGATTTGCATTATGTTTGGTTTTTCTTGCATTTTTTAATTGATTTAAAATACAATAGATTTAAATAATATAAATAACATAAGTAATATTTATATTATAGGTTAAAAACCTGGGTGAAAAGAGGTATTGATGGTTAAGAAAGTTTTAAGTGCAACTGTAGATGAAGATGTTCTTGAAAAATGGAAAAAATACACTGATGAAGAATGTATTAATTCTTCTCAACTAATAGAAAAATTGTTGAAGGATCATTTGAGAAGGAGGGGAGAAAAATGAAAAGGAAAACTTTAGCTTGGTTGTTTTCGCTTGTATTAATTGTTCTTTTAATTGGATTTGTTTCTACTTGGGCAGATAATGGAAATTCAAGCCAGAACATAGATGGATGTAATGAATTGAATACAACTGGGGCTACTTACACCTTAACTTCTAATGTAAGTTCAAGCGGAACATGTTTTAATATAACTGCTCAAAATATTACATTGGATTGCGCAGGATATTGGATTAATTATTCTACGGGGGGGAGTGATAATACTTACGGAATATATACAAATCAGTTTAATACAACAGTAAAAAATTGTAATGTTGTAGATGGAAGATTTAGTAGTGTTAATACTGAAAGACATGGAATTTATGTTTATGATTCAGATTTTATTAATCTCTTAAATTGTTCTTCAAGTGTGAATAATTCTGTTGCAATATTTTTTGAAGGTACTAATTTTTCAAATTTAATTAACAATACTGGAATAAGCAGAAATAGGGGGATTCATTTTTTAGATATGAGTAACTCATTATTAATTAATAATCTAGCCAATTCTAGTTCAAATACTGCAATACATTTTTATGGTACTTGTTCTAATAATAGTTTAATTAATAACTCTGCTTATGGAAAGGAATATGGATTATATTTTGAGAGTATTTATTTAGCAAAGAGTATTACTAACAATATTTTAGAAAATAATCTCTTCATAAGTAGTGAGGGTACTGCTCTTGTTCTTTCAGAATCATACAATAATACCATCACAAATTTAACTGCAGAAGGAAGAGGAACATATGGTATTGGTCTTTCAGCATCACAAAATAATGTTTTTAGAGATTGTATCAGCGTTTATGGAGAATCTCAGGATCTTGATCTTGGATGGGATTCAGGTAGTATGAATAATATCTTTGTTAATTGTTCTATTAATAGCGCTAATATACCAGTAGTGGAAAATTGGTTTTTAACTAAGTGGTATTACCAAGCATACGTAAATAATACTGCAGGTTCTCCTGTGTCTAATGCAAATATAACTGCATATAGCTATAATGGACAATTACAATTTACTACATTGACTGATGTTAATGGTTGGATTCAAAGACAAGAGATTACAGAATATAATGCAACACGTGATGGAAAAGTGTATTACTCAAATTATATGATATTTGCAAATAAGAGCGGTACTGTTACAAATGATAGCAATACATTGAATGTTACAATTACCCAAAATAAGTTAAATGATTTTTTTACATTAGAAGAATCAAATTTAAATTGTGGAATATTAGATACAGCAAATACTGTTTACACCTTAACTTCTAATGTAAGTTCAAGCGGAACATGTTTTAATATAACTGCT
>CAZNIA010000004.1:0-2779 GCA_964572995.1 Candidatus Woesearchaeota archaeon | reverse complement strand
ATATATACAAATCAGTTTAATACAACAGTAAAAAATTGTAATGTTGTAGATGGAAATTATTCGAGTACTGCTACTTTAAGAAGAGGGATATATTTTTCTAATTCAGATAATTCTACATTATACAGAAATTTTGCAATTTCCAACAATTCAAATGCCATTGATGTAAGGAGTGATAGTGCATATGTTAATTTAACCAACAATACAGGAATAAGCACTTTTAATAGAGGAATATATCTTTCTGTAACTCGTTCTATCCTTGTTGATAATTTAGGTATGAGTAACTCCACACATGCATTTGATATTGGGGGAGGTTCTACTCATAGTTTATTCATAAACAATATAGGAATAACTAATACAACTAATGGAAATGGAATTATACTTTATTTTGCAGACAATAACACTTTGATAAATTGCTCAGGAACAAGTAAAGATGAAGGAGTAATTATTCATGGTTCCAAGTACAATGTTTTTATAGGTATAACTGCAATAGGAGTTTCAGCAGGTAGTGACGGGATTAGAATAGAAGAGTCTAATCACTCTTTGTTTAGAGATTGCTTGAACATTACAGGAGGCTCTGTAGATGTAATTACAACAGATAGCCTTAATAGCACTTTCATAAATTGTTCTTATAATACTGAATCAGTTAATGTTGAACCAAATTATTTAATTCGTAAATGGTATTATCAATCTTACGTTAATGATTCAATAGGTTTTTCTACAGCCAATGTAAATATCTCCGCATACAATGCAACAGGGCAAATTCAATTCACCCAACTCACAAATTCATCTGGTTTAATAGATAGACAAGAAGTTATTGAGTATGTTAATACAGGAGGAACAAGAAGTTATTATAATAATTACACAATAAATGCAAGTTTAACAGGATATGAGATAGAGAGCAATGTTTTTAATTTTACAACAACCCAAAACAAGATATATGATTTATTTACATTACAAGGAGAGATATTACAATGTGGAACATTAGATACAGAAAATAATGTGTATATTTTAACACAAAATGTATCCTCTAATGGAACCTGCTTTACAATAAGTGCTGAGAATATAACTTTGGATTGTAATGGATATTGGATTAATTATTCAATTAATGGAACAGATTATGGAAGAGGAATTTATACAAACCAATTAAATACAACAATAAAAAATTGTAATATTATAGATGGAAATATAACAAATACAAATACAAATAGGCAGGGAATATATTTTTACCAATCAAGTAATGGAACAATCGAAAACAATACAGTAATATCTAATAATTCTCAAGCTGTTCATTTAAGACTTAATTCACAATTTAATAATATAACAAATAATATCTTTCATGGATTTACTGATATAGGTTTAGATATGCATACATCAGATAAAAACAATATCACAAATAATTTATTTATAACTGATTCTAGTATAGATTCTGCATGGGTAATTTATCAATCTTCAGATAATCTTTTTGTAAATAATACGGGTATAGGGGGAGGATATGGCATATATGTTGTAGGAACTACTTCAACTCCTTCAAATAATAACATTTTCATTAATAACACTGCTATAAGTGATGTAGGAGATGCGATAAGATTGGTTCTCGGAGAAGATAATCTATTTATAAATCAAATAGCAATCTCTTATTCTCCTGGAGATTATGCAATAATAATCGATGATGTAAACAATACAAAATTCATAGACTGTATAAATATAACTGCATCTCCTACGCAAATATATATTCACACAGGAACCTCTCTTAACAATTCATTCATAAATTGTTCATATGACTCAGATTGGGTTAGAGAAGGAGAAACAGAGTTAATAAGAAAATGGTACTATCAAGCATACACAAATTATTCCAACGGAACTGCAGTTGAAGGAGCAAATATAACTTCTTATAATTCAACAGGAGAAATTCAATTTAGTGATTTAACTAATTCATCTGGTTATATTGATAGACAAGAAATAATAGAATATGTTAATGCAGGGGGAATAAGATACGATTACAATAATTATACGATTAATGCAACTTTATTGGATTATGATGTTGATACCAATTCTTTTAATTTTAGTATTATTCAAAATAAAATAGACGATATCTTTACATTGACTGGTGGACCAGATATAACTCCCCCTAACTATAGTCTTGCATACCACAATACTACCTCTTCAAATAAATTTTCTTTATTCTCAATTTATGTTGTAGATAACTATTTGTTACATCCAAATGGGCAATATATCTTCTCAACAAATAATACAGGAGTATGGGTTAATGACAGTGTAGTAAATTTTACTTCAACTCCTTCATGGGCAAATGTTACCAAGACACTTAATTCAACTGTAGGAATGGTTGTTGGATATAGATGGTATTTTAATGATAGTGCAGGAAATATTAATTCTACTCCAGAATATATATTTACTACCACAGAATCATCTTTGTTTCCTTACTTTACTTTTGTACCTGAAAACTCATATTTATTTTATGCTAATCAATCTTTAGGAGTCTACTTTGATGCTACAGATGAAACAGAATTTGGATACTTTTCAGTTAATGACACAAGATTTTTAATTAATCAATCAGGTTATTTATCTAGCTTGGCTTCTTTAGCTGCAGGAAATTATTATATTAATATTACTATAAATAACAGTCTTGGAAATATTAATTGGACTATTTATTCTGTTGAGATAAATAAATCTGTTTCTGAGGTTTATTTATATGCTAATAATCTAAGAAGTAATGTAACTCTATCAAATGGTTCTTTTATTTGGTTAAATGGTACTCTTC
>CAZNIA010000003.1:29312-46047 GCA_964572995.1 Candidatus Woesearchaeota archaeon | reverse complement strand
AAACTTTGTTATTTCTGCTATTTCACCATACACCAATTCTTGTAATTCCGGTTTCCATACAAGTAATTTGAATTTTGAATTATAATATGTTGCACCATCTCCTGGAATGATAACTCCTTCCCCAACTTCAAGAACTTCTATAACCGCAACAGATCTTCCTAATTCTTTATCATAGTAATTTGCATAGATTTCTCTAAGTTGATGGTCAACTGCTTCTACAGTTGGTAAACCGAACAATTTCGGCTCAACTCTTACATAATCTTCAACTTCAGCTAAATAAAACATTTTATTTAAAAATTAAAGTAAAAATTGCTTTAAAAAGGTTTCTTAGGGGTTTTTAACCAAGAATATTAAACAATTTCTATTGTTTTTTTGTTTCTTATTGTAGCTTTTTTGTTTCTTATCTTTTTTCTCATTGTTTGATCTAAAGTAGCGATTATAATTTCTGGATTCTCTTTTGCAAATTTGACTATTGCATTGTCTACATTTTTGCCTGGGAGAGTTATTTTTTTGAATTCGTTTTGCTCTAACAATTTTAATGCAGCAGTTTTTTTTAGTTTTTCCAGTTCAGATATAACATTTTCAGGGACGACTATCTTGATTCCAGCTAAGTAAAACTCCTCAAAAAAGTCTATTTTCTGGGTTATGCAGGTAAGTATAAAATTTGTGTCTAAAAGCACTTTCTTTGCCATAGAGAAGGTTAGAGGATGTTACTTATAATATTTTGTTATACTGTTAAGTAGTAACAATTAGAAAGGTTTAAATAGTTTAAATTGAATATAGAACAATGGGATTTGGAGAATTTTTATTTGGATTAGGAGAAACTGCTGAAGGAGTTAAAGTATTCTTCATGATAGTTGGGCTTTTGATAATCTTGCCTCCAATATTCTTGTATAGGTTTGTGAGGTTTTTAATGAGATAAAATGGATGATAAAAATATACACAAAGCAATGGAAAGAAGAACTCAAATAGAAAAAATATTGGAAAATGACGAGAATGGATTAAAACTTTTGAAAGGATTAACTTTTTCTGCTTGGGATTATGTAGATTCTACTGTTAATTTTAGAGCATATATATCAAAGCTTCAAGATTTTGATAGATGTATGGATGATTCAACAGAAGCTATGGCAACAATGGATGCAAATAAAAGAACAGCTCATGAAGCTCTTATTTCTAGATTAAATTCTTTTAATAGATATCTTTTCAATAAGTATCCAGATTCTGCTCCTCTTGGAGGAATTTACTCTCTTGAACCTCCTGAATCAATAAAAGACAGACATTGTGTTGCAGAGTGGGCAGGTTATTATGTTTTCGGAATTAAAAATGGAGGTAAAAATTAACTTTAAATAGGGATAATTAATCGTAGCAAAATGAAACTAACACAATTAATAAAAAATTTTGTATCAAGAAAGGAAAATGCGGATGTACTTATAGATTTAACTAAATTAAGTACAGAATATTATTATGATTTGATAAGACAAAAATATCCTAATTCTTATAAGAGCGATGTTGATTACACTCAAACTTTAAAAAAAATAAATCATTATATAAAGAAACACAAAGAATTCAGAGAAGTTGATCCAAGAGATTTTTCTGTTGAGCTTATGAAATATTTATATGACCATAGATCCAGGCCGTTTAAGTAGAAACCAAATCTCAAACTTTAAATAATCTAATCTCTATTCTTTTTTGTTTTAAAAGGAGTGTTATATGCAAGAAGCAGATAATGTTTTAAGGATATTAAAAGAGACAAGAGGTGCTCTTGAAAGAAATGATACTTTTAATCTTAGAGGATTAAGCAATCAAACAATAAATACCGCTTCTTTAGCTCAAGACCCAGATAATATTGCTGTAGCTGTTATGGTGTATTCTTTAAGTAAGATTATGGAGAGATTAGATTACAGGCAATTACCTGATTGGAAAAAATTTTACAGAAATACTTTGCTTTATCTTGATAAATCTATAGATGATATTAAGAAGGGAGATTATCCGAGATTTAGAGAGGATTTCAAGAATATAAGAGGTTCTGTTGAAAATCTTTCAGGTAAATTGAAAAAGTATGTTAAGGAAGTTCTTAGAAATGCAGAAATCAGTAAAGCCTCAAGAATATATGAGCATGGTATTTCAATGGAGCAGACAGCAAGTCTACTTGGTATAAGCCAATATGAACTTGCAGAATATGCTGGTAAAACAGGCATTCCAGATGTTCCTGAAAATAGAACCAAAACAACTAAATCGCGAATTAAACTTGCAATGGAGATGTTTGAATAATGGAAGAGTTAATAGTTTTTTCTTTAATGGGATGGGTTGGAGCATTATTTATTGTGTTAGGATATCTTCTTTATTTTACAAAGAAACTTAAGATAGATTATGTGTTGTATCATTTAATTAATTTATTTGGTTCATTGGGGTTAATAGCAAGTACATTTATTACAGAATCTTGGCCTGCTCTTACCTTATCGTTGATATTTGCAGGTATTTCTGTTGCATATATTATCAAAATACTTTCAACTAAACCAAAATATAAAGATTTTAGGGATTAAAATGAATTTAAAATTAAATGATGTTAAGATAAAGAAGGCAGAACTTAAAGATGCTAAGGAGATATTAAGATTATTAGAAAGTTCCACTAATCTTGTTGGATATAAAGATGAAACATTTAGTTTAAATGAAGTTAAAGATTATGTTAAACAAAAAATTAATTTTGTTGTTGTTTCTAAATTTAAACACAAGATTATTGGTGTTTTAATTTCAAACTTCTGGAAAGAATATTGTTATCTTTACCTTTTTGTTGTTTCAAAAGAATATCAAGGATTGGGTGTTGGGAGTATGATGCTGAATTATTTAGAAGAAAAATCAAAAGAACAAGGATATGTTGGTTTAATGGTTAAAGAAGACAATAAAAAGATGATCAATTTTATTTTGAATAAAGGATATTCACAAGGAGATAAATTCATTTACTTTTACAAGGAATTCAATAATTAAAATGAAACAAATAAAGAAAGCAATAATCTTTGATGCAGGGGCATTAATAACAATATCTATGAATGGATTAGATAAAGAATTAATAGGACTTAAGAAAATATTTGATGGAGCTTTTTTGATTACTCAGCAAGTTAAGAAAGAAGTTATTGATAAACCTTTAACAATCAAGAATTTTGAACTTGAAGCCTTGAGAACAAAGAAGCTTTTAGATGATAAAGTTATAGAGCTTGCAGAAGATTATGGATTTGATAACTCAAGTATAGAAACTAAAGCAGATGAAATAATGAACATTGCAAATTCTTTTTTTATGAGTCCAAAAGAGCCTGTAAGATTACTTCATCTTGGAGAAGCTTCATGCCTTGCTCTTAGTGATTTCTTGAACAAGAAAAGTATCAAGAATGTTATTGCTATTGATGAAAGAACCACTAGAATGCTTATTGAAAAACCTGAAAATTTGAGAGAGCTTCTCGTAAGAAAATTACATACAAATATCTCTTTAGTTAAACAGAATTTTGCATATTTCAAGAACTTTCAGGTTATACGTTCTGCAGAATTAATTTATGTTGCTTGGAGAAAAGGATTGGTTGAACTTAAAGATGGAATATTTATATTGGATGCACTTCTTTACGCTATAAAATCAAAAGGATGTGCAATATCGTCCGATGAAATTGAAGAAATTAAAAAGCTGAAAAACTTTTAGTTATAAAATCATCCCAGATTATTATTTCAAATCCATTTTCACACTCTGTTGAAATTACAATATAATCTTTTTTGTTATAAATTCTTTCTGCTATTCCTTCTATTTCTTTACTTGTTCTTTTTCTATATGAGATAGAGGGATTGTAAATAAAGTTTATAGAACCAGTATCAGGATTGTGTTTATCCGGATTTATTTCATATTTTACACCACTGAAAGAATTTGCTAATCTCTCAAGTTTTGTTGTTTCAAATAAACCAATTTTTTCTAACATTTTTTTGCTTGTTTATCTGTTTTTTCTTTAATTGAATCCATAGAATTTCTGTGTTGTTTTTATATTTAAATTTATGTGTATAGAAATGTTTATAAATACGTATGAATTTGATTTCATACTTATTCTAAATATATTTTGAACTTGGTTCAGAATTTATAGAGATATAAGGGGGTATAAAAATGAAAGAAAAAAACACGAGTTGGTTGATGACAGCAAATATAATTCTTTTGGGTTTGCTTATGCTTGTACCTGGTCTTTTGAAGCTTTTTTCATCTAAAGTTTCTGGGGTTTCAGGGATGCTCTCAGGAAACTTCCTTTTTTCATGGGCTCCTATGTTTTGGGCAGTTGTACTTATAATAGGGGAGATAGGCTCAGGATTAGCTATATTAGGAAAATGGAAGCTTAAGTATACAGCATGGATTCCTGTAATCATATTGGGAATAGCTGTATTAACTGTGACTATTAAATGGACAAATATTGGAAGCACTGGTTGGAGTAGTTTGATATTTCACTTGATTGCAATATCAAATTATATTATGCTGTCTATGAAATCTAAGGCATAAGTTTTTATTCTTTTTTTATTTTATTTTTTTATGAAAAAAATTTTTGTGTTTGTAGGTCATCCTTCTGATAATAGCTTTTGCAAAGCAATAGGAGAATCTTATTTTAAGGGCGCTAAAAGCTCTGGTTATAGAACAAAGATAATGCATTTATCTGAAATGGAATTTGATTCAAATCTTAAAGAAGGATATAAAATAGAACAGGCTCTTGAACAGGATTTAGTTTCATTTCAAAAAAATCTTTTATGGGCAGATCATATTGTTTTTGTGACTCCAATTTGGTGGGGAAGCATACCTGCTAAATTTAAAGGGGTTATCGATAGAACAATTTTACCTGGATTTGCATTTAAGTATGAAAAGAAATCTCTTTTACCCAAACAATTTTTTAGAGGGAAATCAGGAAGAATAATCTTCACCAAAGGGGGACCTTGGTTGTTTTATTTTGGAGCTCTTGTTTCTTCAAGCATGGTTTTGAGGAGATTTGTATTGAATTTTATAGGAGTTTCTCCTGTAAGAGTTAAGAGTTTTTATTCTGTAAGAAAGCTTAGTCTAGAGAGAGCTAAAAGAATTCTAGATAAAGTGTTTAGAATTGGGAAAAAAGGAAGATAAAACATTAGGGAAAGAAATAAAAATAAACTAGTTCTAACATGATTGAGGGTCTGTAGTACACTGGTAGTATGTCTGCCTCCAGAGCAGAAGAAGGGAGTTCAATTCTCTCCAGGCCCATTTTTCACAATAATCTTTAAATACATTCAATTAAATTTAAGCATATGATAGAGGACAAGATAGAATTAGGGGATGATATTTTAGCTGAAGACTCAAACTTTCAGAATAATAAATACAATCTTGATTCTGAAGTAGAAAGAAATAATTATAATAAAGAGAACAAACCTTATTACAAAATACATCTAAGAGAAATATTCTATAAGTTCAGAGGAAGGCATATTTTTCCTGATAGAGGTTAAGTCCACAACATTTATAAATATCTATGAAATATCTTTCATATGAATAAAGTTTCAAAACCTTCCAATTTTTCAACATATCACATATTTTTCAGGAATTTAGCAAATCCATTGAAAATAAAAATAATATCTGCTTTGAAAGAAAAAGAAAGTTCTGTAAGTGATTTAACTTATGAACTTGAAGTTGAGCAAAGTAAAATATCTCATGCTTTAGCTTTGTTGAAAAATTGCAACATTGTAAATTCTGAGAAGAAGGGTAAAGAAAGAATATACTCATTAAATAAAAAAACAATTATTCCTTTACTTAAAATGATTGATGAACATTCTAAGTCATTTTGTCATTGTAAAGAGTGCAAGGGATGCGGAAAATGAAAAAACAAATATATTTTGATAATGCAGCAACAACAAAAGTTGATGAAAAAGTTTTGAAAGAGATGATTCCTTATTTCAGTGAGAATTATGGAAATGCATCTTCACAACATGATATTGGGATAAAAGCTAAAGAAGCTTTGGAGAGGAGTAGAAGAATAATTGCAAAATCAATTAAAGCAAATACAGGAGAAATAATTTTTACATCTGGAGGAACAGAAGCAAATAATCTTGCACTTAAAGGATTGTTTTTTTCAAATTATCCCCAGAAAAACCACATAATTACAACTAAAATTGAACACGATTCAATATTGAATGTTTGTAAATGGCTTGAAACTCAAGGAGCTCAGGTTACATATCTTGATGTAGATAAAGAGGGATTTGTTAATCTAGACGATATAAGAAAAGCTATAACCGACAAAACTTTCTTAGTTAGTGTTATTCATGGAAACAATGAGATAGGTACAATCCAGGATATAGAAGCAATAGGTAAACTCTGTAAGGAGAAGAAAGTTTTATTTCATACTGATGCTTGCCAGAGTTTTACAAAAGTTCCGATAAATGTAGAGAAACAAAATTTAGATTTAGTTACTTTGAATGCTCATAAAATTTATGGTCCTAAAGGAGTTGGTGCTTTGTATGTAAAAGATGGAATAAAAATAATTCCTGTTTCTCATGGTGGAGGACATGAGAAGAAATTAAGAAGTGGCACTGAAAATATTCCAGGCATAGTTGGTTTTGCAAAATCTGTTGAAATTGCAAATGAGAAAGATATTAAGAGAATGGCAGTTTTAAGAGATAAATTAATTGATGGGCTTTTGAAAATAGAAGATGTTAAATTAAATGGTCCTTCAGGAGAGGAAGGAAAAAGGCTTTGTAATAATATTAATGTTTCATTTAATAATATTGAGGGAGAAGCTATTGGAGGATATTTAGAGAATGAATGTATCTATACTTCAACGGGAAGTGCATGCATGTCTAATACACTTCAAACAAGTCACGTTTTGAAGGCTCTTGGCTTAGGGCCCTTACAATCTAATAGCTCTCTTAGAATTTCAATAAGCAAATACACTGTTGAAGAAGATGTAGATTATTTTCTTGAAAAGATAACTAAAGTTGTTAAAAAATTGAGGAGTATAAGCCCTCTTATGAGATAATTAAATTCAATTAAATATAAAGGAGGAAAAATGACAAAGAAAAACCGATTTGAGAAGCATGCTTGTGATATCAAGAATGAAGCTGAATGCGAAGAAGAACTTGATGCAGAAGATGCTGATTTAAAAGAAGAAGAAAGTGATTTTTACGAAGAAGAAGATGAATATTAAATTGTTTAAATCAAATAAAATGAAAAATTTTAGAATTACTAAAGATATGAATATGCAAGCTTTGCTTGTACATAAACCAGAGCTAGCAGGAATGCTGCTTTCTTCAGGAATGGGATGTATGGGTTGTCCAATGGCTCAAATGGAAACAGTTGAAGATGGATGTAGAGCTCATGGTATGAATGATAAAGAAATCAATAAATTCATTGAAAAATTAAATAAAGAAAATGAGAAAGAAGAGAAAAAGAAAAGGAAGGGAGCTAAACTAAAATGAGTCATTCACTTGTTAATTTATTTTTTAAATTAGTTAAACAAAAGTATGTTTATGTTGGAGTTCCTGTAATAATTCAGAATTCTAAAAAAGAAATTTTGCTTGGTAAAAGAAGTAAAAACATGTCCACATTTCCCGGTTTTTGGGGATTGCCTGGAGGAATGCCAGAATATGGTGAGAAAATAGAGGATACTGCTAAGAGAGAAGTAAAAGAAGAGCTGGGGGTTGAGATTAAAGTTATTAAAAGAGCTGAAAATATCTATGAAAATTTCCCAACAAAAGAATTTAGGTTTCACAGTGTTGATATTCCATTTTATGCAAAATTAGTTAAGGGGATACCTAAACCAAAAGATGAAACTCAAGAAGTTAAATGGTTTAAACCGTCTGAGATAAGAAAATTAAAACTTGCTTATTCTCATAAAGATGTATTGAAAGGAGAGGGGTTAATTTAATTGTTTTTAAAATGGCATTAAAATACAATAAAAAAGTTTTGAAAGAATTTATGAATCCCAAGAATATGGGCGAGATAAAGAATGCTAGTGGTGTTGGTAAAATTGGAAATCCAACCTGTGGGGATATTTTATGGGCATATATTAAAGTGGAGAAAAATGAAAAGGGGGAGGAAATTTTAACAGATATAAAATTCAAGACATTTGGATGTGCTGCTGCAATTGCAACTTCTTCTATGATCACTAAACTTGCAAAAGGCAAGAAATTAAGTGAAGTTGAAAAGATAAATTACAAAGACATTGTTGAAGCTCTTGGGGGATTACCGAATATCAAAATTCATTGTTCAGCTATGGCTTCTCAAGCTTTAAAGAAAGCTATTGAAGATTTTAAATCAGGAGATAAAAAATAATATGATTGATGAACATATAGTTAAGATACTTAAAGTAGATGTTGAAACACATAATGTTAAACGATTTATAGTTGAAAAACCAGAAAATTATTTCTTTAGAAGGGGTCAAGCCACAAATGTTTCTATAAATTCTCTTAGATTTAGAAATGAAAAAAGATCTTTTACATTTACTTCAAGACCAAATGAGGGGGTTTTGGAATTTATAATAAAAAAATACACTAATGGAATAACTGAAAAAATGCATGAACTGAAAGCAGGAGATGAATTGGTTATTGATGGAACTTTTGGATATTTTGAGTATAAAGGAAAAGGAACATTTATTGCAGGAGGAACAGGTATAACTCCTTTTTTAGGAATATTTAGAAGTTTAGAGCCAGAGGAAGTTGTAAAGAATAAACTTTTTTTCTTTAATAAAACTCATAAAGATATTATCTGCGAAAGAGAGTTAAGTGAAATGCTTGGAGATAATGCTCTATTTTCATTAACAGAAGAAAAGAGAAAAGGATATTTAAACAAGAAGGCAAATAAAACTTTTTTGAAAAAAGAAATAGATGATTTTACAGGATATTTTTATGTTTGCGGACCTCCTGGTTTTGTTGAGAGTATTAAAAAGAACTTGGTTGGACTTGGAGTTAGTGAAGAAAAAATAATTGGGGGATAATTTTTAAAAGTTGTATATGGAAAATAAAAACTTTTCCAGCTTCGGCTGGTGGAATTCGTAGATGGAAAATAAAACTGTTGGTTGGATAATCACCGGAATTGCTGTTTTAATGACAGTTATAGTTTGGATATTTAATAATGCATTGAAAAGAATTGTTGGAGATACTTGTACTCATGGAGATTCTTGTTCTATGTATGATACAATTGCAATTCAAACTTGGGTAAGTTTAGCAATTGTTGGGGTTGTTCTTGTAATTGGTGTTGTTTTGATGTTTATTAAACCTAAAGAAAAAATAATTGTAAAGACAATAAAGGAAAAGAAAAAGAAGAAAGATTATTCTGGACTTGAAAGAAAAGAAAAAGAGGTTGTAGATTTATTATTGAATGAAGGGAATGCAATGTTTCAAGCAGATTTAATGGAAAAATTAAATATAGGTAAAGTTGGAATCACAAGATTATTGGACAAATTAGAATCAAAACAAATAATTGAAAGAAAGAGACGTGGTATGAATAATATTGTTGTTCTGAAAGATTAATTTTATTGAAAAATATGTGATGAAACTAGTTTCACCAAACTGCTATTATAACTGTTTTTCTTGATTATTTTAATTAAATTCATACAGGAGGTTAAAAAATGAAAACATGGATAATCGCTTCAATAATTTTCGGCATGCTTGTAATTGGAGGATTTGCAGTTGTTAGTGCTATTTCAAATAACGCAGATAATGCTGTAGAAGCAGATAATACTGTAACACAAGCTAAAACTATAAGTTGTTCTGGTTGTGGGAATGGATGCAATGCTGGAAGTAATTGTGGGCTTGCAACTTGTGGAGCAGTTTCAGGGACAGGTTCTTGTGGCTGCGGAAAATAATTAGAAATAGAGAGTTTATTTTTTATTTTTCTTTTTTATCTTTATTTTTCTTGTAACTTTCTTAGTTCTTCTTCAAGCATGTATGAATCAACATGTCCTGTTTCTGGCATAATAAGTTCTATTTGAACTTTTCCTTGAAGAAGTAATTTATAAGAGAAAGTTTCATTTGGAGCAATAATAGGAGTTTTTTTTGTGTAAATCTCATTCCTTCCAGGATTACAAGAATTAAGTATTATTGCTTTGTACTTCCCATCAACACTACTTATCCATCTTTGCATTGATTTTACGTCTTCATTAACAAAATAAAACCATTTACCTTCTTTCTCTACTCCGTGTGCTGCTAAAATCGCTATTTTTTCAAGATTCTTCTTTTTTGCATTTACTTCTATAATTTTTTTGTACTCTGGATTTAGCCCTATAAAAGAATCTAGAGTTGTCCAAACTACAATATCTAATGCTGTTTTATCATTAAGCTCTATATCTTTCTTCATATCTGGGCTATAGAAAAAATCTATTTTTCCATATTCTACATTATCTGTGCTGTGTTTTAATAATTTTGAGACCATAATTAGAAAATATAAAGAAGGATTTTTAAGAATTGTGATTTGGGCTTATTTTCTAACAGGCATTTTGGGTGTTCTTTTCTTCTGGAATAAACTCCAGATTAAATAGATTACAATTATCTCAAGTATGAATATTCCTATGTTCCAAGGTGAAATAAGATAATCTGTGATAGTTGAGAGTAGTGGAGGTTGGAAAAGACCTTCTACTTGATTTGTTTCCAAATACTTAATTATTAATGGCCAGGTTATTGTTGTTATAAGCCAATTAATCAATGGAACAGCAACATTTATTGAAATTGCAATAAGTAGTGTTCCAATCATCTTCTTTTTTGTGGGCTTGGTGTTCATGTTCTTTTAAGTTGTTTGTTGTTTTTAAATTTTAATATGTCTTGTTTTTTATAAGGATAATCTTTTATATAAAGAAAATATCTAATTATATGAACAATAAAACTGTTTTGGGGGTTACCCTTTCTAGATTAATTGGTTTAATACTTTTTTTAATTTTATTTGCAATAGCAAGCATACTGCAGATTGATAATTTGACTTATCTTCAGGTTGTAAACTTCTTGAGTGTAAATCTCTGGATAATAGTTCTTCTTTCAATATTTTTTTATTTAGGTGAATTATTCTTTGTATTTAAGTTCCCATTTAATTTGCCTGGACCAATATTCAATGCAATTGGAGGCATTTTATTGGCGGATTTTTTATTTAAGATGTTTTATTTTATTGGATATATTTTACTGGATGGAGGCTATTACCCCTTTGAAAATTTAGAACCTCTTATTTACTTCCTTGTATTTGCAATAGTTTTAATTGCAGGATATATTTCTATTTTTGTAAATATTAAACGGGGTGAAGAAAGCAGAAAATTACGTAAAAAGTATTTAAAAAATACAAAAAATGAATTTCAAGATATAGGAGAAGAATTCAAAGAAACTGCACATACTGTTATGAAAAATATCAGAAAAAGTTTAGAGCCAAAAAGAGAAAATAGAAAATCTGTGGTGAAAAAGAAAGTAAACAAAAAATCAAAGAAAAGGTAAATTTTTTGTGGGTATTAATTATTCATCTTGATTGTACTTAGTTATTTCTTCAGGTATTCTATATTCTTCCCATCTTACTCTCTTTCTCTCAATAGCTTCTCTTAGATTTTTTTCTTGTGTGGAAAGCTTATTTGTTTTTTTACCGCTTTTTACTTCTATGAACACAACTTCACTTATGTTTTTCTCATCCATCCCTTTAAAACAAATAAAATCAACTGGTTTGCCTAGAAATTTGCACTCTGTTGGAGAATAATTAAAGTTAGGTAAGTATGGGGAGAGTTGTTCTGAAAATTGTCCTCCAAGCACTGCTCTAGATTGTGTTATTGCTTGTTTTCTTTGATTGGGTAACTCATTTTCCCAATATTTATCTCTTTGAATAACACCATTGTTTTTTCCAATAATATACGCAAGGGTAATTCCAATTAAGAAAATTAATGAAAAAACTATAATTGTTAGGTCCATTTTTTAAAAGATAATCTTTTTAAACAAGAATGCTATTTATATGTTATGGGGGTGAACAATAAAAAACCAAAGTCTCTTCTTAAAGACATTTTTACAGATGATGAAATTAGCAGAGCTAAGAAGATAGAGCCTTCTAAAAAAAATTCAAATATTAAACAGAATTCAATTAAATCAGAGCCAGTTAAAGAAAAAAAGATTAAAGAAAGTAATTTAAAAGAATCTAAATCCAAGAAAATAAATCTTTCTCCATTGGCTAAAAAAGAGAGAAGAGAGCATCTTCTTGTTATTATTTTAACAGCTGTTATTGTTTTACTTTTAGTGGGTTTAGGATATAGTGCGTATACCTATTATAAAACGAAGGTAAATGCTCATGAAGAAATGTCTAATTTAAATAACACTATACTTAATTTAAGTGAGGATAAAAATCAACTTATAATTAATTTAGGTAATTTAACAAATGAAATCGACTCACTTAATAAAACAGTTGTTACATTGACAACTCAAAAAGCCTTGCTTAATTTAAAGATTGCGGAACTTAATGAAGAAATTGAGACATTGGAATCAGTAGTGGATGATCTTCAAGAGGATTTAGGTACTTGCGAGAGCGGTTTAGATGTTTGTGAAGATGATTTGGATGATTGTGAAGCTTCTTGTCCTTAATTAATTTCTTAGATGTTTAAAAGTTATTTAATTAAATTTAAATACAATGTTTTGTTGAATATATTATGATTAGGTGGGTTTGGTGGTTGATAAGGTGTCTGGTTTATTCTCTTATAATTTTTGCAATTTTGTATGTTTTTGTTTATGCTAATATAATTCCTGATTTGTGGGAAGGATATTCAGAGATGTTTACAATTAATGCTATAGTTGCTGTCTCTGTTGTTTGTGGCTTTGCTTTTGTTTCATTAAAAGATATTATATTTAGAAGAGAAAATGTTGGGATAAGAAGTAAAAGATAAAATGGGAAAATTTAATTGGGTGATTTGGGGATTGGTTTTTTCAATTGTTTTGTTTTTATCAATATACTTTTTAGTTTATGTTAAATTAACTGGGAACACAGAACCAGTTCAATTAATGCTTGGAAATCTTGATGTTTCTAAATTAGGTGTGTTTTTTTCAAAGATTTCAAATGTTGTGATAACTTCTCTTGTTATTGGATTTTTGTTGGGTTCAATAACTGCAATAAAATCAAGAAACGATTAATTAAATAATAAAATAAAAATAAAAGATATTTATTTTCTTTTTTTTGGTTGTTTTGCTGCTTTCTTTTTTTCTTGTTTTTTTTCTGGTTTTTCAGAGAAGATATAGACGTATAATATCTCTAAAACACCTATTGTGTTAACTAAAGCAAACACAATAAACCAAACTGTATGTCCTTTTCTTGCAGATTTCCAGAGTGCTAAGAACTTCCAGACACTTGACCAGATAAAGATCACAACAAGAAGCCAAAGCGAAACTCCTAATTGGGCAGCAATCTCATTTAAATATTCCATTTTCACCTCCTAATTTCAAGATATTTCTAAACTTTAAAAATGTTGGGTTGAAAAAATAATAGGTTTTTTATTTTTTTACAAGGAAAAACTTGTATACTAGTGTCGGGTTGAGAAGTGATTACGAAAGTTTAAATACAAGTATTTTTTTTCAGGTTTCTCTTAAATACAACAGGTAGTAATTAAGGGATTTATGCATACAACATATTGTATGTGTATTAAGAGAGGGAAATAAAACATGAATTGTCCATATTGCGGTTATAAAGAATCGAAGGTTACAGATAAAAGAACTTCTCCTGATGGAATAAGGAGAAGAAGAGAGTGTTTGAAATGCAAAAAAAGATTTACTACCTATGAAAGAATTGAAAGAACGGATTTATATGTTATAAAAAAAGATGGGCGCAGAGAAAAATTCGATATTAAAAAACTTGAAGCTGGAATTGAAAGGGCCCTTGAAAAAAGGCCCGTATCACAGGATAAAATAAACAATATGATAAATGAAATAGATGAACAGATAAGAAAAGCAGGAAAAAAAGAAGTTAAAAGTTCAGTTATAGGAGAATTAGTTATGAAGAAGTTGAAAAAAATTGATGATATAGCTTATGTAAGATTTGCATCAGTATATAGGCAATTTCAGGATATAAATGATTTTAAACAGGAAATGAAAGAATTATAATTGAGGTATAAAAAGATAAAAAATGGGTGAAAACTTAAAAGGGAACTTAGAAAAGAAATTTGTTCCAAAATATAAACCTATTTCTTTGAATGATGATTCAAGGAAGTACTCTCCAATACATTTGGGGTCTTATGATAAGACTAGACATGTTTTACTTGACGATTCTTATGGATTATTAAACAATGAAGGATTAAGCAGAGAAAAATTAGATACTGCAATTTCTGATGGGAAAATTTCTGTTTATACTATTAATGGTCAGCAATATTTGGATAGGTTAGATATTGGAAGAATTTATCATGACGCTTCTCCTAAAGAAGGATTAACTATTGAAAAATATTTTTCAAGGGATTATGAAAATCCTTTGGATTCAGTTAAATATACTGAGAGGCATTTAAAGATAGATGATTTTAAAACAGGTAAAGCAAAGTTTGAGATGACCAATGCTGAAATCCCTGAGTGGATGAATGATGTTGACGCATCGATTGTTGCAGATAAATATTTCTTTAAACCTACAAAAGATAAATGGAAGGAAAAACTTAAGGAAAAAATCGGTTCAGAACATGAATTTTCTTTAAAGCATCTTAGTAAAAGAGTGGGTGATTTCTTTACCGATGAGGGTTGGAAATTAGGTTATTTTAAAACAGAAGATGACAGAGAGAATTTTAGGAATGAATTATACTTTTTGCAAGTTAATGGGGTTGGGGCATTTAATTCTCCCACACAATTTAATGCAGGATTATTTAATTCATATGGAATAGAAGGAAGTTCAGGAATAAATTATGTTAAAGACATTGAAACAGGAGAGATAAAAAGAGTTTTGAATGGGGAATATGTTCATCCTCAATTGCATGCTTGTTTTATAAGGGGCCCCAGAGATGATTTAGAAAGTCTTGCTCAGCAATCAATTGATGAAATAGGGATATTTAGTTCAGGTTCTGGAAATGGACATAATGGAAGTTCAATAAGAAGTAATGGAGAAAATTTATCTGGGGGTGGGAAGGCTTCAGGAGTAATAAGCTTTGAAGTGATATATGATAAAATTGCAGGTTCAATAAAGTCTGGAGGAAAAACAAGAAGAGCTGCACGATTTTTAGGTATTGATTATAAACACCCAGAGTCAATGGATTTAATAAGATACAAAGTGAATGAAGATAAAAAAGCACTTATTTTAATGCAAAATGGTTTTAGTTCTGGGATGGATGGAGATGCATACACAACTGTTGCTCTTCAAAATACAAATATTTCTATAAGATTAGATGATGATTTTTTTAAAGCTGTTGAAAATGGAGAGGACATACAAACATATAATGTTAATGATGGAAAACCAAACAAGAAATTTTCTGCTGATAGAATGTTGAAAGAAATTGCATTTGGGAGTTGGAGAATAGGGGACCCCGCTGTTCAATATGATTCAAAAATACAAGAAATGCATACAACTAAAAATTCTGGAAGACAAACTTCCACTAATCCTTGTGGAGAATATGCTTTTTTAAATGATACTTCTTGTAGTTTATTTTCTCAGAGGCTTACTCATTTTTTAAAAGAAGATGGAAGCTTTGATGTAGAGGGTTATAAACAATCTTATAGGATTTTTTCTATAGCTCAGAATATTGCGAATCAAGCTGCTTCTTATCCTGTACCTGAGATTGCAATGATCAGCCCAGAATTTGCTACAGTTGGAGCAGGATATGCTGATTTAGGTTCTTTGCTTATGAGACAAGGAATTCCCTATGATTCAGAAAAGGGTCGTGCAATTGCAGGAGCATTAACTGCCTTAATGACTGGGGCAGTTTATGAAACATCTGCAGAAATTGCAAAATCCAAGGGAACATTTACTCATTACGAATTCAACAAAAAATCTATGCTAGAGGTTATGAGTAAACATAAGAAAAGTTTAGATAATATTTTATGGGAAGAAGTTGGAGATGAAAAATTAAAAGAAGCTGCTTATAAATCTTGGGAAAATGTTCTTGAAAACGGAGAAAAATATGGATTCAGTAATGCTCAAGCAACAGTGTTAGCTCCAACAGGAACAATATCTTTCTTAATGGGATGCAGTACAACAGGTATTGAACCTGCAATGTCTTTAAGCATAAGGAAAAATTTAGCTGGAGGAGGAAATGTAGTAATAGCAAATAAAGATGTTGATATTGCTTTAAGAAAATTAAAATACAGAGAAAATGAAATTGCAGATATTTCTAAGTTTGTAGGAAAATATAATACTATGAGAAATGCTCCTCATGTAAAACCCGAACATGTTCAAATTTTTGATACTGCATTTGGAAATGCGAAAGCAGAAGGAAGTATAGGTATGGATGGACATTTGGGTATGATGGCCGCTGCTCAACCATTTATATCTGGTGCAATTTCAAAAACAAATAATCTTCCAGAAACTGCAACTGTTAAAGATATTTATGATTGTTATATTAAGGGCCATGAATTGGGACTTAAAGGAGTAACTGTTTTTAGAAATAACAGTAAACCAATAAGTGCTGTTGATTTTGGAGGGAAAAGTCATAAGAAATTAAATAGAGGTGAGAAAGAAGAATTACCCACAAGAAGAAATGGATTTGAATGGGAAGTGCAAATTGGAGGAACCCCTTTTCATATTATTACCAGTGAATATGAAGATGGAAGACCAGGACAAATAACTTTTTTGAGTTATAAAGCA
>CAZNIA010000003.1:2923-29302 GCA_964572995.1 Candidatus Woesearchaeota archaeon | reverse complement strand
ATATATTTTGATATATGCATAATCAAGTGGTTTATTAACATAATATCACCACTGATAGTACTTAGCACGTTGAGCTTTGGTAATGCAATAATCACAACTTCAGGTATCTCTGCATCTAAAGCTCTTAAAAGAGGAGTTAATTTAGAAGATGCTATTGATGGATGGGGAGGACAGCAATTTGAACCAAATGGATTAGTTATAGGACATCCTTATATAAAAACAGCAAGTTCTCCTTTGGATTTTGCATATAAAGTTCTAAAGTTGGAATATTTGGGAGATAAGGAGATGGCGGAACATTCTTTAATAGATAACATAAATCTTAATGAATTGAGAGGAGCTAAAAATGGAGCTTTTAGAACTTATAAAAGAATGAATATCAATGAATGGGATGTTGATGATGTTTTAAAAGATGCTGAGACAGGAGGATTTGTAGGTGGGGAAAATTTTGATTTGCCAAATGGAAATGGTAATGGAAAAAGAAGTGCAAGCGGAAGAACTTGTTCGGAATGTGGGAATATAATGTTTCAATCAGGACCTAATTGTTTTGAATGTAAAACATGTGGAGATAAAGTTGGTGGATGTGGAGCTTAAATGAAAATAAAAATAAAAAAATTACATCCTGATGCAGTTATTCCTAAATATGCACACCAAGGAGATGCGGGGATGGATGTTTTTGCAATTTCTAAAAAAGAAACAGATAAGTTTATCGAGTATGGTACAGGATTAGCTTTTGAAGTTCCTGAAGGATATGTTATGTTGGTTTTTGCAAGAAGTAGTGTAACAAATAAAGATTTAATGCTTAAAAATTCTGTTGGAGTTTTAGATGCTGGATATCGTGGAGAGTTAGTTATGAGATTTAATAAGTTTGGTGATGAAGAATATGAAGTAGGAGATAAAATAGGACAGATAGTAATACTTCCTTATCCTTCAATTGAATTTCAAGAAGTTGAAGAGTTATCAGAGAGTTCTAGAGGGGCTGGTGGATTTGGAAGTACAGGAGACAAATAAAATGATTTTGTCAGCATTAAAAGTTCTTGAATTAAATGAAAAATATAATTTAATTGAGGGATTAAGTGAGAGAGAATTGGAAAATCCTGAAGGAATTGATTTGGAATTGAGAGTTGGAAGAGTTGAGAAGATTTGCGGGGAGAGTTTTCTTGGAGTTGTTGATAGATACTCTCCAAAGACAGATATTATTGGAGATATTGAAAGTGAAGGTAATAAGAGAATTACTTTACATCCTAGAGAGCATTTTTTAGTTAGAACAATTGAAAAAGTAAATTGTCCTAGTGAAAAAATAATTTATGATTCTGGAGAACCTAAAAGTTATATAATACCTGATATAAAACCAAGAGTCTCTCTTCAAAAAGGAGGAATTAGTTTAGCTTGTTCTACTACTAATCCTGGATATTCTGGACAATTGGTTTTTGGAATTTCAAACAATAGCGATTATAATTTTGATTTTGAATTAGGTTCAAGAATGTTTAAAATATATTGGCAAACTGTTGTTGGAGATATCAAGAGGGTGTATTCGGGGCAACATCAAGGGGGAAGAGTAACCAGCAAGGGTAAAATTGAAAAACAGAATTAAAATGAAAGAATTTCAAGTAACCCCTCAAGAAAAATATGATTTTTGTGTTTGTTCTGTTTTGCAATCTATTTTAAGAAATTACAATATCAATTTATCTCAAAATGAAATTGCAAATAATTTAACTCCGGGTAAAAATGGAGGATATATGGTTGATGATGCAAGCATAGGTAATTTTTTGTTTTCAAATGGTTTTAAGTATGAACATTATTTTTGGAATGAAACTCCTTTTCATGAACCTGATAGTTTGCTTCAAGAAATGAATAAACATGAAGGTTCTGTTAGTATAGGTAAGCATTGGTATCTTTTGAAATCTTTTAAAGATCCTGATTTAGAAATAATTGATCCTGTTAATGGTAAATTAATTAGGAAAAGTATTTATGAAGTTCTTAATGAGATGCATGAAAAAGACGGCGGCTTTGGATTAATAAGGAAGTTGTAAAATATATACATTAGAATTCAATTGTATTTATAAAAGAAAACTCTTTTAGCTTTTTAATAAAAATGGTTGCAATTATTAACCCAAAAGTAGAAGTTGTTTCTTATGGCCCTGTTCTGGAAGTTGAAACAGATGAAGGAAAAAAGATAACTATTACTCCAGATGAATTTGTTTATGGTGCAGCAAATATAACTTATAAAGATACAGGAGCATTAAGAGAATTAATCGATTTAAAAAAAAGTGATGTTGATATAAGCAAAAAAGTTAAGAAAATGCTTATAAAAGTTGGAGGTTCTGGGCATGCATCTATGGCTACAACTCCTGGATTCTGGGGATTTATTGAGGGAGATAGTTCAAAATTTGTAGATTCTATTTTTACAACTGCTGTTTTTGGAAGTTCATTAATGCCTTCTGGAAGAAGAGTTCCAATAACTAAAGAAGCTATTCTTGTTCCTAAATCAATTGCAGATAAAGGAAAAGAATTAACCGATTTATATTTGAAACAATCTGAAGAGAACATAAATGCTTATGAAATTCTTCAAACTAAGGGAGTTCCTAAAGAAGAAGCAGCTAAGATTGTTCAATATGGGCATAAGGGAGGAGGATTTATGTTTATGCCTCTTGAAACACTTATACATTTTTCAAAACTTGCTGAAAGAGATCCAGAGGCAATGCCTGAAGAAGGTAAAGAAGTAATTTCTCAATTAGAAGAATTTGTTAAAGAAAATGGGATGGGAACAATTTATGAAGCAAGAAAACAAGCTCCAAGAACAGGATGTGTTCATCCTAATATTTTTAGAGATGTTAAAGGATTAAATGAAAATTATGCTGAAGAATTTTTAAGGATTTCTACTGAAAATTCAAATGATTTATTTTACAATTCTCAATTAGTTTCTTCAGATATAAACATAAGTTCTGTTTTATTTAAAAGGATTAATGAATATCTTAAGAAAAGAGAAGAAATCTTCAAAAGTCCTCTTTCAGTGAAAGAAGGATGGAATAATTTGCTTTCAAATCTTGAAGAGATTGTCGATGATTTCAATACTGCGACACATGTCAAGATAGCTTCAAATATCCCTTGGAGAGTTTGGGGAGAAGTTAAAAGACACAGAACTTTATCTCAAGATACAGAATCAATCTATCATGCAGTTAATAGAGCAAAAGAGGCTGTATTTGATGCAGATTTAGATGGAGAATCTCCAGATTATTGGAAAAAAGTTTTATCTATTCCTAATTCTGTTGAAAAAGATTCAGAAAATTTCAAGATGTGGAGAGATACATTTTCAAATTCGATTAATGTTTATCAGAAATTGATTGATTCAGGAGTTAAAGAAAGTGAAGCAGTTGCAATTATACCAAGAGGAATTAAGATGATTAATATAAAAAATTTTGATTTGTATAATTTAACTACTGGTTATACTTCATTAAGACTCTGTGGTACAGCTGAGGCAGAAATGAAATCAATAACAGAAGGTGAAGCAAAAATATTGAAAAGCAGTCTTCCAATAATTGCTGATTTAATTGCTCCTAAATGTCATTATGTTGGATTTTGTCCTGAGTTAGATTATCAAGGAGCAAAATGCAGAAAAGTAAATCAAGAAATAAAAAATTATGATGAGGAAATGCATAAATCGCTTCAAAGGGATAGATTAAACAATATTGAATCCAAATTATAAATTAATTAAATTTTCTTAAAACCAACAATTTTAAAAATGCAATATTTCTATATGGAGCATGGTAATAGAATTAACAAATGGTAAATTCGGTGAATTCATAAAAGAAGGAACAGTCTTAATTGACTTTTATGCTGACTGGTGCATGCCTTGTGTTATGATGGGCCCTATTGTCGAAGATGTTGCTGAAAAGTTTGAAAAGAAAAAATTAAAGGTTGGTAAAGTTAATGTTGAAGACGGGCATGAGATAGCTCAGAAATTTGGAGTTTCATCTATTCCTAATTTTGTAATGTTTAAAGATGGAAAAGTTGTTGGAAACTTTGTTGGTGCAATGAGTGAAGAAGATTTCAGTGAGAAAATACAAAAGCTTTTGTAAATTTTGATTTGAATTTATACTTAAAATATAATAATTCTTATAAATGCTAGATTATTTTAAATATAATGGATTTTGAAAGCAATATGGGTAATGATTATTTAAATGAAGATTCTGATTCTCCTCAAAAATATTTTATAACATATAAGAGTTTAGCTAATGGTTCAACTGCTATAATTAGTGGAGAAGCGATTAGTAGATGTAATGCAGAAGAATTATTTAATTCAAAGATTTATAATTGCGAAGTAATCAAGATACAAACAAGAGATGAATGGGTAGATGATCTTGGAATCGACCTCGCTAAAGGTTTAATGAAGCACATTAAGACACTTGATAGTGTTGTTAGTGAAAATTAGAAAACTTGCTTGAATACTTCATTCATATATCTTATTGCCCAATTCCTTAAGAATAATGCTCCTGGATAATGATCTATGTTATGCTGAGAATATGTAAGAATTTTTGAATACTCTCCAAGTTTTTCATATTCAAATTCTTTTAATTTTTCATTCGGGAATTTAATATACAATTGACCGAAGGATAGACAGTTTTCATCATCTTCATTAAAATAAATGCTTCCTCCAGCATTTCTGCTTATTGAAAAACATTGAACTAATCCATTATCCATAAAATTTACATCATCTTCCCAAAAATTGAGCATTTGATGACCGAAGTTCTTTTCTATAACTGGCTTTTCTTTTAGAAATACATTATATATCCATTCTTTTTTTTGAGAATCTTCTGGAATGTATTTACTTAAATCATCATACCAATCTTCTGCTACTTCCGGAAAAATTCTTTGAGCTATTGAAGTATCTATCTTTAAGTTTGGATCTAAAAGTCTTGGATGTATTGGAATTTGGAAGCAGGTTTCATTTAATATGGGCAATTCTTGTTTTTTTAAGAATAATTCTTCCAGTTGCATTGTTTTAGTTAGACTGACTTTATTATAAATATAATTATAGTCTATTGGATAATTAGAAATATATTAAAAATACAATTTCTTGAATATCTTATGAAAAGTGAAATTTTAAAATTAATTAAAAAAGCAGAGAAAGAGAATAATGTAAAAATAGTTTGGGCAATAGAATCTGGTTCTCGTGCATGGGGTTTTGCTTCTAAAGATTCTGATTATGATATTAGGTGTATGCATGTAGGTAGATTAGATGATTATCTTGGATTAAATAAACCCCCATTACAAATAAATCTGAAAACAGAGATATTAGATCTTGAAAGTTGGGATATAAAGAAATTTGCCGAATTAACTTTGAAATCTAATCCTCAGATTGCAGAGTGGTTAAGAAGCCCTGTAATTTATATTGACTCTTCTATAAGAAAACAGTTTAAGAAATATTTTGATAATGGTTGTTCTTTAGAATTTTTAAGACAGCATTATCTTAGGATGGCAAAACAAAATTATCATAAATATATGGGTATTGGTATGGCCCATTCGTGTAAGAAATATCTTTATGTTCTTAGGGGGATAGCATGCGCAATTTATATTGAAAAAGAAAATAAACTTCCGCCCTTGCCTTACAAAGAGGTTATCAATTATCTTCCATTGAATATTCATAAATTTTTTGAAAAATGTGTTATTCAAAAGAATACCACAGAGAAAGCCGTTATTTCTGCAGACTCAGAAGTTATAAGATTTATTGATAGATATGTAATGGAATCCCTTGGGGAAGTTGATACTTCTTTTAAAGATTCAGAAAGATTGAATAAATATCTAATTAAGGTTATCAAGAACATTTAAGTTAAATATTTGTTTTACCACTAATTTTATAAACTAATTGTATGTTTTTCTGAAGTATGGCTCCGTAGCTCAGCCTGGCTAGAGCACTGGACTTTTAATCCAGGTGTCGTGGGTTCAAATCCCATCGGGGCCATATTAATTTTATTTTAATATTTTAAATTGATTTGAACCTTGGGGTTTAACATCGAATTTATGAGGTGTTAGGTCGAGCGTACATTTGTATTTTTGTAAATGTAAGTAGTAATCTGAAAAAATGTAGTGTATAATATGAATGCAAAGGTTTAAAAACCAATTTTTGCTATCTTTCATTATCACAAAGTTGTTAAATATTTATCCTGTGGCCTAGGTGCTGGGGATTAAATGACATACACAGTTAAGATGCACATTCTACAACCTAAACACACAAAACTCAATGAAAAAGAAATTCAAGAATTGTTAAAGAAATTTAATATCGCTAAATCTCAACTTCCAAAAATTTTACTTAATGATGCTGCTCTTCTAAATATGAATTGTGCAATTGGCGATGTCGTAAAAATTGAAAGAACAGAAGAAGATAAAGTAAATTTGTATTACAGGGTTGTAGTATAGGATTATTAAATGGAAAAAAAAGGACATATAATAGTTAAAAATTATTTAAAAGAACACTCTTTAGTTGAATCCAATATTATTTCATTTAATAATTTCATAGAAAAAAAACTTCAGGAAATAGTTGATGAAATTTCAGAGACAATTACTAATGAAGAGTTTGAAATAACTTTAGGTAAAATTGAAGTAGGTAAACCAAAAGTTACTGAGGCAGATGGAAGTGCATCTTTGATAACTCCTGCTGAAGCACAATTAAGAAATCTTACTTATGCTGCACCTATAACTCTTGAATTAACTGTTAAAAAAGATAATCAAATAGATTCAGAGGTTGTTGAAATAGGAAGAATACCCATTATGGTAAAAAGCAAGGTTTGTAATACAGTGGGGATGTCTAAAGATGAATTAATTGCAAATTACAATGATCCTTTAGATCCGGGAGGATATTTCATAATCAAAGGAAATGAAAGAGTTATGATTATGGCAGAAGACTTAGCTGAAAATCAACCGTTCATTGAAAACAACAAAAAAGGAGATTTAACACTTAAATTATTCTCATTAAAAGGAACTTATAGAATACCTGTTACAGTAACAGAAAACAAAGAAGGTATTTTCAATGTTTCTTTCAGCAGATTCAAGGATATTCCTGCAGTTGTTTTACTTAAAGCACTTGGATTAACAAAAGAATCTGATATTGCGAAATACATTGGAAAAGAAACAGACAGTGTTATTGTTAATTTATATGAATATACAAATATGGCTGAAAAAGAAGATGCTATGATGTTTATTGCTGAAAAAACAAATCTTCAAGGTACAAAAAAAGAAATTTTGGATAGAGTTAAACAAAGGATTGATTCATATTTATTCCCTCATATTGGGCAAAAGAAAGAAGATAGAATTAAAAAAGCAATAACTCTTTGCAAGTTTATTAAACAATTTTTAATTGCTAAAGAAAATCCGAGATTAAGAACAGATAAAGATCATTATGCAAACAAGAGAGTAAGACTTTCAGGAGATTTACTTGCTACTTTATTTAGAGTAAATTTGGGAATATTAGTAAGAGATATTCAATACTCTCTTCAAAAATCTTCTAAGAGAAAGAAATACTTTTCAATAAAAGTACTGGCTAAATCAACTTTGTTTTCTCATAGGATTGAATCTGCGATTGCAACAGGTTCTTGGACAGGTGAAAGAAGTGGTATTACTCAGAATATAGATAAAACAAATTATCTTGCAACAATTTCACAATTGCAGAGAGTTTCAAGTATGCTTCCTGGAGATCAGGAAAATTTTATGGCAAGAACTCTTCATCCAACTCATTATGGAAGATTCTGTCCTATTGAGACACCAGAAGGAACAGAAATTGGTCTTAGAAAGAATTTAGCTATACTTGCAAGAGTTTCAACAAGAGTTGAATTAGATGAAGCTAAGTTTATGAAAGAAATTGATGAATTGGGACTTAATAGAGATGCAATTGGAAATTATGATGTTTTCTTTAATGGTATGTTTATAGGAACAGTTGATGATGGAAAGAAGTTTGTTAAACAGATAAGAGAAAAAAGAAGAGAAAATTTACTTCCTGTTCAAATGAGTTTCAGAGAAGATGAGGGAATAAAAACAATTTATATTTCAACAGAATCAGGAAGAGTTTTAAGACCTTTGATAATTGTTGAAAATGGAACTCCTAGACTTAAGAGTGAACACTTAGTTCAGATTGAACAGGGAGAATTGGGATGGAAAGATTTAATTGAAAAAGGAATTATCGAATATATAGACGCTGCTGAAGAAGAGAATGCTCTTGTTTCATTGAGTGAAGAAAATTTAACTTCTGAGCACACTCATCTTGAAATTGATCCAGTTTCTTTGTTTGGGACTGTTACAAGTCTTGTTCCATATGGAAATCATGATCAGAGTTCAAGATTAAACAGAGGTTCAAAAACTCAGAAACAAGCTTTAGGATTATATTCTGCAAATTATTTGTGTAGATTAGATACAGATGTAAGTGTTTTACAATATCCTCAAAAACCAATAGTAAGAAGTTTTGTGTATAATACTCTTAATACTTACCCTGCTGGACAAAACCTTGTTGTTGCTATAATGTCATATGAAGGATATAATATGGAAGATGCTTTAATATTAAATAAAGGAAGTTTAGATAGAGGACTTGGAAGAAGTTTCTATTTTAGACCTTATTCTGCAATTGAAATGAATTACGCTGGTGGATTAAAAGACGAAATTGCTATGCCTGAAAAAGATGCTTCTGGATATAGAATGGAAGCTAGTTATAAACATTTAGAAGATGATGGAATAATTTCTCCTGAAGCAGAAGTTGCCGAAGGTGAAGTAATGATTGGAAAGATGTCTCCTCCAAAATTCTTGTCTGAAGCGAGAGAAATTTCAATAAGAACAAAGAAAGAATCAAGTGTGGCAATGAGACAAGAAGAAAAAGGAATTGTTGAATCAGTATTTATCACAGAAGATAATGAAGGAAATAAAATTGTTCAGGTTAAAACAAGAGATCAAAGAATTCCTGAACTTGGAGATAAATTTGCAACAGCTCACGGACAGAAAGGAGTTATTGGTATGATTGTACCAGAAGAAGATGTTCCTTTCACTTCAAGAGGTATGAGACCAGATGTTATATTCAATCCACATGGTTTGCCTTCGAGAATGACAGTTGGATATTTGTTGGAATTACTTGCAGGTAAAGTTGGTTCTTTAAGAGGAGAAATTGTTGATGGAACTTCTTTCTCTGGAACAAGTAAGAAAGAGCTTGAAGAACAACTTGAAAATTTAGGATTTAGATTTGATGGTAAAGAAACAATGTATAATGGAATAACTGGAAAGAAAATAGTTTCGAAGATTTTCTTAGGAGATTTATATTATTTGAAGTTGAAATATATGGTAGGAAACAAAATGCACGGAAGAGCTTCAGGTAAAGTTGCACTTCTTACAAGACAGCCTATTGAAGGTAGGGCAAGAGGAGGAGCATTAAGATTAGGAGAAATGGAACAGCAAGCATTAGTTGCTCATGGAGCTTCATTGTTATTAAAAGAAAGATATGATTCAGATAAGGTTGTTTTACCAATCTGTACTAAGTGTGGAACAATTGCAATTGAAGATAGTGTAAGACAAAAAACTTCTTGTCCAATGTGTAGCAGCGAAGATATTGAATTAGTTGAAGTTTCATATGCATTTAAGTTGCTTCTTGGAGAGCTCCAAGGTCTTCATATAAATACAACTTTTGAATTAAAGAACAAATACGAATAAAATGGCAAAAATAATAAGAAAGAAAATAGGAGAAATGAAGTTCAGCTTATTTAGTCCTGAACAAATCAAGAAATTATCCTGCGCTAAGATAGTTACACCTGAATTATATGATATTGATGGATATCCAGTTGATGGAGGATTAATGGACTTAAGATTAGGTGCAGTTGATCCTGGAGTAAGATGTAGAACTTGTGGTGGAAGAATAAAAGAATGTTTAGGACACCAAGGAAGTATTGATTTGGCTAGACCATTAATTCATTTGAAATATGTTCCTTTAATTGAAATGAGTTTGAGATGTTTTTGTCATGAATGTGGAAAATTAATGCTGAATGAAAAAGATTTAGAAAAATACACTCCAAGTCAGAGAGCTAAAAAAGCTAAAGATGCTAAAAGGTGTCCTTATTGTCAGGCAGCTCAAGAAAGAGTAAGACTTGATAAGCCTACAACATTTTATAGAGGAAAAACAAGAATATTTCCAACTGAAATAAGAGAATTGCTCGTTAAAATACCAGATGAAGAATTAAAGAAGATTGGAGTTAATGCGAATGCATGTAGACCAGAATGGGCTGTTTTGACTTCACTTTTAGTTCCTCCAGTTACTGTTAGACCTTCAATTATCCTTGAATCAGGTGAAAGAAGTGAAGATGATTTAACTCATAAACTTTCAGATATAATAAGAGCAAATCAAAGGTTATGGGAAAATCTTAATGCTGGTGCACCTGAAGTAATTATAGAAGATTTGTGGGACTTATTGCAATTTCATATTACAACTTTCTTTGATAACACTGTTACAAGAATTCCTCCTGCAAGACACAGAAGTGGACAACCTTTAAAGACAATTACAGAAAGAATAAAAGGTAAAGAAGGAAGAATAAGAAAAAATATTGCAGGTAAGAGAGTTAATTATTCTGGTAGAACTGTTATTTCACCTGATTCAGCAATAGATATCAATGAAGTAGGTATTCCATTTGAGATAGCAAGAGTTGTAACTGTTGCAGAAACTGTTAATGATTTGAATATGGAAAAATTAAAGAAATTAATTCAGAAAGGAGAAGAATATCCTGGAGCAAATTATGTCATAAGACCAGATGGAAAAAGAAAAAAGATTTCTGTTGATTTGAAAGAAGAGATAATCAATGAATTAACTGTAGGTTATCAAGTTGAAAGACATTTACAAGATGGAGATGTTGTTTTATTTAACAGGCATCCAAGTCTTCACAGAGGAAGTTTAATGGCGCATTTTGTAAGAGTTCTTCCTGGAAGAACATTTAGATTACATCCTGCTGCTGCAGCTCCATATAATGCGGATTTTGATGGTGATGAAATGAATATCCATTCACCGCAGAATGAAGAAGCAAGAGCTGAAGCAAAGATACTTCTTGATGTTAAAAGAAATTTAATTTCTCCAAAGAATAACACAAGTTTAATTGGGTGTATTGGAGATGCAATAACTGGAAACTATTTAATGGGATTAGAAGAATTTTCATCTGATTATGCAAATCAATTATTGTTTAACTCAGAAATTGATGCAAGCTTTATCAAGAAAACTGTTTCTGGAACAGAAATTTTTTCAAAGATACTTCCTAAGTTTAATTTCTCAAATGATTCTATTACAATTAAAGATGGTGAAGTTGTTAAGGGAGTTATTGATAAGACTGCATTTGGAAGTGAAGATGGAGAATTAGTTAAAGTATTGGATAAAGCAATAGGAAGAGAAGAAACATTCAAGATAATTAAGAGAGCATTTAATTTAGGAAAGAATTATTTAAGTGGAAGAGGGATTACAATTTCTGTTAATGATTTGGATTTAAGTGATGATATTCTTAAACAATGTGATGAAGTTATTGAAAAAGCTCAGAAAAAAGCTATGGAAATAATTGAAGCAGATAAAAATGGAACTCTTGAATTAATTCCTGGTAAAACAAAAGAAGAATCAAGAGAGATAAGAATACTTCAAACACTTAATGAGGTAAGAACAAGAATTGGAGAGATAGTTAAGAGAGAATTCCCAGCTGAAAATCCTGTAAGCAGCATGATTAAATCTGGTGGTGGAGGAAATATACTTAATATAACTCAAATGGCATCTTGTGTAGGACAGCAGGCTCTTGGTAATAGAAGAGTTGATTTTGGTTATAATGATAGAACATTATCTTTCTTTAAGAAAGGAGATTTATCTCCTAAAGCAAGAGGATTCATTAAAAGTCCTTTCATAAAAGGATTGAGACCAGATGAATTTTTCTTCCAAGCAATAACAGGAAGAGATTCACTTATGGATACTGGTTTGAGAACTCCTAAATCTGGTTATTTATATAGAAGACTTGCTAATGCTCTTCAGGATTTAAGAGTCGAATACGACGAAACTGTGAGAGACAGCAACAATAATATAATTGAATTCAAGTATGGAGATGATGGAATTGATGTAACTAAATTACATCTTAAAGAAAAACTTGATTCTGGTGAAGCTATAGGTATTGTTACTGCACAATCTTTTGGCGAAGCTTCAACACAGATGGTATTGAGAACATTCCATATGGCAGGTGTAGCTGAAATGCAGGTTACAACCGGTTTACCAAGATTAATTGAAATATTTGATGCAAGAAAGAAACCTTCTTCACCTAAGATGGAAATTTATCTTAACAAAGAATTTAATACAGAAGATGGTGCAAGATTTGTTGCTGAAAAAATTAAAGAAGTTAAACTTAAAGAAATTGCCTCAGAAGTAAATCTTGACTTTGGTGAAAAGAAAATAGAAATTAAGATAGACAAGGAAGGATTAAAACAAACACACTCCACTGTTAAGAGAATAGTTGAAAGATTAAATGAACTTGGATTTAAAGTTAAAGAAAAACAAGATTCTATATCACTTAATGCCGACGACAAACTTGGATTCAAAGAATTATATAAGTTGAAAGAAAAACTTAAAGAAACAATAATTTCAGGAGTTAAAGGTGTTGAACAGATATTAGTTGTTAAGAGAGACAATAATTTTGTTATAACTACTCTTGGAACAAATCTTAAAGATGTTATAGTTATGAAGGAAGTTAACTCTGATAAAACAATTTCAAATGATTTTTATGAAGTTGCAGAAATATTTGGAATAGAAGTAGCAAGAGAGTTATTGATGCATGAGATAACTGAAGTTCTTAAGACCCAGGGATTGGATATTGATGTAAGACACTTGAAACTTGTTGCTGATGCTATGACTAATTCAGGTGAAATTAAGGGAGTTACAAGAATGGGTATTATTGCACAGAAATCTTCTATACTTGCAAGAGCTACATTTGAAACACCTGTTCCTCAATTTGTTAAAGCTACAGTTAAAGGAGGAAAAGATAAATTATTGAGTGTAATAGAGAATATAATCTTGAATCAACCAGTACCTGTTGGAACAGGATTACCTGGATTGCTTGTTAAGGTAATTGGACCTTTGACAAAGAAAGAATCCGAAAAAAAGACTGCAGATTCAAAAATTGTAGAGAGAGTAAATAAATAATTATTTTCAAGACTATAAATTCTTATAAACTAGATTGTTAATTTAATTTTAATTATGGAATATATTAAGAATCCTGTAGAATTGAAATTTGATCCTTCTGATGAGAAAACAACAAAAGAAGTTAAGGCTATTTTTGAGAATAGATTGGCAAGAACTCTCTGGATGGGGATAAAACAAGGGCGTATAGTTGATCAATATTTTGAAAGACAATGCTTGAATGTTTCTGAAATTTTCGAGAAACTTGGGGTTCCAGATACTCCAGAAAAATTGAAGAGAATTCTTGAGAAAAATTTTAATGCAATATATGATTCTACAACATACAATAAAAAATTCCTAGAAGAATTGCTGCCTTATCTTTCAGGAGATAAAGATTTAGAATATAAGGTAATTAAATAATAAAATCATCGACAGATTTATAAAAGCACTTCTTATTTAATAAAAATGGGGTTCTTTAAAAGAACCTAAAATGGTATAAAAACACAATGGTAAATACACTTGATATGCAAGATTTAAGATATCTAAATCTTTTTGAAAAAATTACAGGTATAAGAACCCATTATTGTTTTGAATATAATAATACAATTATCTTTTGCGTACCAAAAGAGCTTGTTTCAAAAGCAATTGGTCCTGAAGTTAGAAACCTTAGAAGAATAAGTGAGATAATAAAAAAGAGAGTTAAAGTAATAGCAATTCCAAAAAGTCCTCAGGATACAAAGAGATTTATTGAGTTGGTTGTAAGTCCTGTAACATTCAAGGACTTAGAAGTTTTAGAAAATGAGATTGTTCTTAACGCAGGAGCACAGAGTAAAGCTGCATTAATAGGACGAGAAAAGAGAAGATTAATTGAAATGCAAAAGATAACAAAAGATTTTTTTAAGAAAGATTTTAGGATAATTTAATTTCTTTATTATGAGGATTGTTTCTAAAAAATATTTAATTAATTGAATATAATCCTAATTTTATTTTACGGATAATTAAATTATAATTAATATAAAGATTTAATAACAAATTCTTTCTTCATAAAAGAATGGAATATAATGTAGATGAAAAAAATTATAAGATTGAATTGAAAGGCTCAAAGAGAGAAATAAAGAAATTTGCAAGGTGTCTTGTGGAAGTTATAAACAAATATTATCTTTCTGAATTTGATTCAAATAAAATTACTTCAGAACCAGCGCAACATAATCCAACAGGTTATGAAAGAATTATCTTAACCAATAAATCTTTGATATATCTTCCAAATGTTCATGATGAAGAGGCGAGGAAGTTTCACTTTAATATTTTAATGATTCATTATCAAAAAGCCAGAGAGAAATTTGAAAAACATTAATTAAGGCTTCTAAAAACCATATAGGTAAGGTTTTTAAACTAATTTTCTAATAATAGATAATCAAATGGGACTAAAAAGCGCATTTAAAAAAAAGAAAGATAGAAAGAAATTCAAGTGGAAAGACAGGAAATTTAAAGTTAGAACTCTAGATCTTTATGCTAAATCTGATCCTCTTGAAGGAGCAAATCAAGCTAAAGGAATTGTTCTTTCTAAAGTTCAAAAAGAAGCTAAGCAGCCAAATTCAGCTATGAGAAAGTGTTGCAAAGTTCAGCTTACAAAAAATGGAAGAAGTGTTACTGCATTTATTCCTGGAAATCTAGCTCAGAAGTTTATTGATGAACACGACGAAGTTATGATTGAAAGAATTGGGGGAAAACAAGGAAGAAGTAAAGGAGATATTCCTGGTGTTAGATATGCTGTTATTAAAGTAAATGATCAGCCTTTAGATAGATTATGGCTCGGAAAGATACAAAAGGGTAGAAGATAAAATGAATGAACAAATAAAATTTGAGAGTAAATATTATAGTGAAGTTAGAAAATACTTAGATAGTCATAAAGATTTGCATGCAAATGCAAGTTTTGGTGGAGATGGAAGAATCTATCTTACAGGATATAAAACAACAAAAGGATTTATCTTGCAAAACTGTTGTGATAAAAAAGATCAAAGTGTTGTTTCTGTAATTAATGATCATCCTAGTTTCGAGAAAATTAAATCCGATCTTCAAAAGATTGTAGAAGGTAAAAATGAGTGAACAAACAATAAATTTCAAGATATTTGATAAGTATGATATTTCAACAATAGAAATTCAGGATGAAGGTTTGAAATCTGCAATAAATTTGAAACCAAAACTTCTTTTAAAGAACCAAGGAAGAAATGTTGGTAAGTTTAGTCAAACAAAAGTAAATCTTGTTGAAAGATTAGCAAATAAACTTTCTGTAGCAGGACATAGAGGTAAAAAACACAAACTTGAGAAAGGAAATGCAACAGGAAAGTATACAAAAAATATGCAAATAATTTTAGATGTTCTTGAAATGATTGAAAAGAAAACAGGCAAAAATCCTGTTGAAGTTTTAACAAGGGCAGTTGAAAATTCTGCTCCAAGAGACGAAACAACTGTAATTGAATATGGTGGTGCAAGATATCCTCAAGCAGTGGATGTTGCTCCTGTAAGAAGAGTTAACCTTGCATTGAAACATTTAGTTCATGGAGCATCTGATAAAGCATTCAACAAGAAAAAAACAATTGCTCAAACATTAGCAGAGGAAATAATAATGGCTGCTGATAAAAATGGTGAAAGTTTGGCAATAAGAAAGAAAAAAGAAGCTGAAGCTCAAGCTGATTCTGCTCGTTAAGCTTAAAATTTTTTGAATTTACAGGCAAAAGTTTAAAAACTATTTTTTCAACTTTAATGGATGGCAGACAAGGAAAATAGTTTAGATAAGATTAAAAGACTAGTTTCAAATCAGAAAAATATAAGAAATGTAGCTACAAGCGCACATATTCATCACGGTAAAACTGCATTTACAGATAATCTTTTAGCTGCTGCAGGTATGATGGCTGCAAAGAATGCTGGAGATTTAGAAGATGGTATGGCAACATGGCAACATTCAGATGAACAAGAAAGGCTGATGACTGTTGATGCTGCAAATGTTTCTATGGTTCACAATTATCAAGGAGAAGAGTATTTAGTTAATTTGATTGATACTCCTGGGCACGTTGATTTTGGTGGAAATGTTACAAGAGCTATGAGAGCTATTGATGGAACTTTTGTTTTGGTTTGTGCAGTTGAAGGAATAATGCCTCAAACTGAGACAGTTATAAGACAAGCCCTTAAGGAAAGAGTTAAACCTGTATTGTTTATCAATAAAGTTGACAGATTAATCAATGAATTACAAGTAACACCCGAACAAATGCAGGATAGATTCAAAAAAATAATTGAAAAATTCAATCATTTAATTGACCAAATTTCTGAAAAAGAGTTTGCATCTAAATTTAAAGTTAATGTTGCAGATGGAAGTGTTGCATTTGGGTCTGCAAGAGAAAACTGGGCTTTATCAGTTCCTTTCATGCAGAAAAAGAAAATAAGTTTCAAAGATATTTACAGTTTATATGATGGAAGTCTTTCTCCAGAAGCAAGAGATAAATGGGTATGGGAAAATGCCCCTTTATATGAAGTTATTTTAGATATGGCAATTAAACACCTTCCTAATCCAATTGAAGCTCAATCTTACAGAATTCCAAAAATCTGGAGAGGAGATTTAGAAAGTGATTTTGGAAAAGATTTGCTTAAGTGTGATAAAAACGGAGAACTTGGATTTGTAATAACGAGAATTGTAATTGATCCTCGTTCAGGAAAAGAAATTTCTGCTGGTAGATTGTATTCTGGTACACTTAAAAGCGGAATGGATATTTATGCTAATAATGCAAAACAATCAGGAAAAATTCAACAGGTTTTGGTTTATAATGGTATAAAACCAGAACAATTAGATAGTGTTCCTGCAGGAAATGTGCTTGCTGTAAGTGGATTGAATCTTGATGTAGGTGAAACAATTACAACAAAAGAACAAACTGCTTTTGAAGAAATAAAACATATATTCCAACCGGTAATTACAAAGTCAATTGAAGTTATTAAAACAGCTGATTTGCCTAAACTTATTGAAATCTTAAGAAAAGTTTCAAAGGAAGATCCTTCAATTAAAGTTTCAATTAATGAAGAAACAGGTGAAAGCTTGATTTCTGGAATGGGAGAATTACATCTTGAAATAATTGAAAATAGAATTAAAACTGAAAAAGGGCTTGAAGTTAAAACATCTAATCCAATTGTGGTATACAGAGAATCTGTTGGAAAGAGTTCAGGGCAGGCATTTGAAGGAAGAAGTCCAAACAAACACAATGGTTTCTTTATCAGAGTTGAACCTCTTGATGACGAATTATCTGATTTGATTGATAAAGGAGAACTTCCAGAAGGAAGAATGAAGAAAAGAAATGATGCTGTTGTAAGCACTCTTTCAAAGATTGGATGGGGAAGTGATGAGATAAGGAATGTTAAAGATATTTACAAAGGAAGTATGTTTTTCGATGAAACTAGAGGAGAAGTTCATATCGGAGAAGTTATTGAAATGATCTTAGATGCATTTGAGATGGTTATGGACCAAGGACCTTTAGCAAGAGAACCTTGTATGAAGATGAAAGTAACACTTGAAGATATCAAGCTTCACGAAGATGCTATTCACAGAGGCCCTGCTCAAGTTTACCCTGCTGTAAGAGAAGCTATAACTGAAGCTATGAAAAATGCGAATGCAACTCTTCTTGAGCCTTTACAAATTCATTTAATTGAGGTTCCAGAAAGCTTTATGGGTGCTGCTACAAAACTTGTTGGTGGAAAGAGAGGACAACTTTTAGATATGACTCAGGAAGCTGGACAAGCTCAACTTAAAGCAAAGATTCCAGTAGCTGAAATGATTGGATGGAGTTCGGATTTGAGAAGTGCAACTGAAGGAAGAGGAACATCTTCATTGGTTGATCAACAATTTGAGAAAATACCTGCTGCAATTCAAGCAGAGGTTATAAAGAAGATAAGAGATCGAAAGGGATTGGCTGAGAATCAGTAAAAGTTAATTTTATAAATCATTTATTTCTTGAAAAAACTACATGATAAAAATTACACTTGAATTACCTCAGCTCGTATTAGTTAAAAATAAATTTAATGGACATAATTATCTTCAAAGGTTGTCTCAAGAAGGAGATAATTCAAAAGCAATATTAACTTTTCAAGAAGATAGTAAGCAAGATCCTAGGATAATCACAATAAAGTACAATATTGAATCTGAAAAGGATAATCTGGTTTTGTATTATTCTGAAACATTGAATAAACATGCTTTAATTACTGGAAATTTAGGTTATAGATATATTGGGAGAGTTCTTGTTCGTGATAAAGAAGATCATAAAATTGGAGTTAGTCTTGATCACTTACAAAAAGAAAGATTAAGATTTAATCATCTAGAGAGAATAAGTAGGATAGATGATATAAGAGAGGATTTAACACCCGAATATGTTGCAAAGAGATATAAGGATATTTTTTATAATTTAAGGATAAAATAATAAAATTAATACTCCATTTCTATTCTTAATTCTGTAAGAGAATTAATGTACTTGCTAATCATTCTTAGATGATGGAAAATTTCTTTTTCATCTTCATTTGCTTTTTTGTACATCATTGGAACTTCTAAATATATCTTTTGATCTAATTCTGATATGATTTTAACTGTTTTTGAATCAAATTTATAGAAGAGGGTGTAATAATTTTCTATTTGTTCTTTTATGTATTCTACCATCTTTCTTATGTTCTCAAATTTTGAATTGCTGAAATCATTTGTCAAATGTATTGCAATATTTTTAAATTCGTCTCCGGCCATCTCTAAAAGATAGAGTGTTGAAAATAAAAGGTGTATTTTTTTCCCATTATTGCAGCCGATTTTATTTAAAACTCTTATACAATAATCATGGAATTTGTCTAAATTTATATCTATATCATGTATATCTACTAATGCTGAAGAATCTCCTTTTTCAATTGAATCTAATGTTTCTTCTGCCATTTGTTGAAATAAAAGAAACACTCTTCTTAATGAATTTTCAAACTCCTTGTAAGTTGGAGCTCCCATATCTTTTATAACAACAAAATCTTTGGAGTGCTCAACTATTTCAAACCCGATAAATCTATTCGCAAATCCCTGTATTGCGCTTGTAATATTTCTTTTTCCAAATTCTTTTCTGTAAGATGAATCGAATCTATGTTGTGTCATAAACTTATATGGGCTTTCTGATTCGAGTTTAGGATTAAATTTAACCTTTAATTCATCATATCCTTCTCTATATGCAGACATAAAATGCTTCCAGATTGTAGGAATATCCATATCAGAAATGTCAAATTCTGTTTTCTTTATTTCTCCTAAGTGCTTTTCAGAAGTTAGAAGTATACCTTTTTCTTTTTCAATTAGCTCTATTTCATCTCCTGCATTGATATTTAGTTCTTTTACCCATTTAGAGGGCAAAGTTAAAGTTAATGTGTTGTGGCCTTGTTTTATTACTCTACGTTTCATAGATTAGTATAATTTAGGATATATTTAAATGTTTTTCAATATATTCACTAGTGAAAATATAGGGAGATATATACTCTTGTGATTAAGGATAAATAAAATACTCGATTATGAAAGATATGGAAACAAATTTGCTTGAAAAAGTAATTCAAAACAAAGAAATAAATAATGTTTCAATGAGATGTTGCTATTCTGGCAATATTCTCAGTGTTCCTTGGGAGATATATCGGCAAGTAGAGAGTAAAGATAAATCTGTTGCAGACAGAGAATTTACAGGGTTCTATGTTAGTCCAGGTTTTTGTTTTTACAAATCTCCTGCAGATTTCAGAATGTTTTGTGAGGACTAAGAAATAATTTATTTATTTTAATTTGAAACTTATTTATTTTAATTAATTGTTTGTATATTATTTATTTCAATAGGTTATACTCAATTTATTAATTTTAATATATAAGATATATTTTTGAAATAGAATATACTGAAATACTGAGAGAAGTAAAGATATTGACAAGCAATATATTTTTTTGTTTTCTTTTTATTGTAATGGAATCAAATAATGGGGATAACATTGAAGTAATAAAAAATATTCAAAATATTTTAGAAAGAGGAAAACCCCCTTTCGATTATGGAAATATTCTTTTGAGACAGTACAAAAATCAAATACTTTCTTATTTTAATGGTGAAAACCCAATACCTTATGAGATAGAAATACAACCTTCTTCTAAATGTAATGCAAATTGTTTGCATTGTTGGGCAAAAAGTTTTTCCAGACTTGAAGATAAATTGGATACCCGAGAAAATGCAGATGTAATCATCGATAAAATCTTGGAGTTTAAAGACGATAGATTAAGTGCTCCTAAAATAAAATTCTGTGGCTCAACTGGAGATCCTTTAATGAATCCTGTAATGGATTATATTTTAGATGGGTTTTATGGTAAAAGGGAAACAAGATTATTTACAAACGGTATAAAGATTGGGCAAGAAAAGGATAATTCAGAATATATTCATTCTTTAAGTAAATTAAATTCAATTTATTTAAGTCTCGACGCTGGAACAACTGAAAAATTGTGGGAGATAAAAGAAGGTGCAAAGAATAGGAAAATTGGAATTGAGGAGATATTGGAAGGAACAAGAAAAATAAAAGAATCTGGAAACACTTGGGTATGTGTAAATTATGTTATAACTCAAAAAAATTATACAGATATCTTAGATGCTTCAAGAAAGGCTAAAGAAAATAATTTTAATGTTATAAGATTTAGAATAGATTTACTGGATAGAGATTTGTCAAGGGAAAAAAGCAGAGAGATTTTGAGGGGATTAATGAAAGCTAAAGAGTATGAAGATGAAAATTTCAAAGTTGTTCCAATACACTCTGATGAAGAAATTGGTGAAATTAATCAAGATTGTTTTAGTTCAAAAGGAAGAGGATTGAAGTGTTATACAAATCTTTTTTGGACGTGTGTCGGATCAAATGGAAAGGTTTATCCATGCGGGCATATTGCTTCACCAGATACAGAGGATTATGGAAGTTTATTTGAGAATACTTTTCAAGAAATATGGAATGGAGAAAAAAGAAAACAAGCTATATTAAAAGTTCCAGGAAATCTTTGCAATATCTGTTCTCCATTTTCTTTAACAACAAATGAAATCATGACAGACCTTCTATCGTTGTCTAAGGAGAGGAGATTAGATGTTGTGAATAATAATTATTATAAACAGTGAAATACTATTTGATTTGTAATTTGTATGAGGTTTGATAATTTTAAGCATGATGTGACTTTTGAGTCTCTTTTGGATTTAATAGACAGAAGAGGTAATTTTGATAAAGAATCTTCTTTATATGTTGAATGGGCAGAGAAATTCTTTAGTGATTTATCTTATTCTCTAGAAAAAATTCTCAATCCTAAATATGAAGGAAGATATTACACTTTGGAATCAAATATAATGAAATTGATTGAGAATAAAAATGAGAGAAGAGGAGGATTTTCTTGTATTGATTTAGTGGAATTAAAACAGGATTTTAGTTTAATTTCTTCAAGTCTGAAAAACCTTAAAGAAAACCCATTGGAGTTTTATAAAAATAAGGAATTTGAAAAAGCCAGAGAATGTATTTTAAAGTATATTCCCAGAAAGAATCCTTTTAATGAGGGTTTAAATTATCTTAATGATTAAATTTAAAAATAATTTTTTATAATTTTATAATAGGTAAATCAAATGAACTGGAAAAAAATTCCATATTATATTCCTGGTGTTGGTTTAGTTACCCACACAATAAAAGAATATAAATCAAGAAGAGGTAAAAATCCTTGGTATAATCTTAAAGAATCCCAGGATAGAAGAGCTTTAGCTAATTATTTTGTGCAAACAGGTTATTTGACTTTTGCAATACTCTGGAAAGTTTATGCTGGTTCTTATTTAGGAAAAGGAATTAATACAGGAGACTGGCATCCATTCAGATTTGATTCTAAAGATAAAGTTGAACAAAAAATTCATGAAAAAGAAGTTAAAGAAAAAGATTTAGAGAAAATAATAGATTATCAAGAACTTTTGGAATAATCTTATTTGATTTTTACAACAATAATTGTTATAAATTGAATATTAATCAATTTATTATGAGTGAGTTGAGGGTCTTGGATTCAAAAAATATTTTTGTAAAAGATGAAACAAATTATTCTGGAGAATATTTCTTTATTAGTCACATAGTTAGAGATGAACTTCCAACTCGGGGCTTAGCTAAACTTTATTTTTATACAAAAAAGCAAGATAAATATTATTGGGGATTAGATAATAATTCTTTTCAAGAAGAATATATGAAAGATCTTGAAGATAAAAATCAAGTAATAAAACTTGCTAAACCTTTAAAAGTTAGAAAAGATGGAAGAAAAACAATTTGGGCAGATTCAGATGGAAATGTTTATCTTGCAGATATTAAAAATCCTTATTCTGATAAAATAGGTCTGCTTGAAAATATTTTTTTTAAGTAATTTTGTTGATATTTCAAACAATAATTATTATCTTTTGGGAGATTCCTTGTATTGAATTAGCTGAAAAAATACTCAATAAATTCAATTAATTTTTAGAAATGCCAAAAGGATATCATAATAAGATTAATACAAAAATAATAAATGAGAGAATAAATCATTATCAAAATCATATAATTCGATAAAAGAAAAAAATACTTGAAAAGATTATTTACCGAAGATAAACTTGAATTTTAAAAATATCATAAAAAAATATATTCAACCGTAAAGCAAAAAGTTTATAAACTAACTTTTTTATTAACTAAATTATGGCAAAAGAAAAACCAACAATGAATGTAGTGTTCGTAGGACACGTTGATGCTGGTAAGTCTACTTGTGTAGGTAGATTAATGTTTGATGGTGGTGCAGTGTCAGAACAGGAAATGGTTAAATTAAAAGCTGAAGCTCAAAAATTCGGAAAAGCTGGATTTGAATTTGCTTATGTTATGGACAATATTAAAGAAGAAAGAGAAAGAGGAGTTACAATTGATTTATCTTACAAAAAATTAATGACTCAAAAATTTGAAATCACAATTATTGATGCACCTGGACACAGAGACTTTGTTAAGAACATGATTACTGGTGCTTCACAAGCAGATGCTGCTTTCTTGGTTATTGCTGCTCCTGCTGGTGTTCAACCACAAACAACAGAACACTTATGGCTTTTAAGAACAATGGGTGTAAAGAATCTTGCTATTGCTGTAAATAAAATGGATGCTGTTGAATACAAAGAAGACAGATTCAAGGCAGTTAAAGAAGATGTAGGAAAATTATTAAAACAAGTTGGAATAAATCCTGACAACACACCTTTCTTGGCTGTGAGTGGATTGCAAGGAGATAATATTTTTAAGAAAACAGATAAAATGCCTTGGTATAAGGGACCAAGTATTGTGGAACAAATAGATTTATTCCCTGCTCCAGAATTACCAACAAATTTACCAATGAGAATGCCAGTTCAGGATGTATATGAAATTACAGGAATTGGAACTGTTCCTGTTGGAAAAGTTGAAACTGGTATAATGAAAGTTGGACAGAAAGTTATAATCCTTCCAGGAAGAACTGGAACTGGAATCCCAGGTGAAATAAAGACTATTGAAGCTCATCATGAAACTTTACCTGATGCTCCTGCTGGTATGAATGTAGGTGTTAATATTAGAGGAATTGGAAAGAAAGATATTGCAAGAGGAGATGTTATTTGCGAAGCAAGTTCTCCAATACCAATAGTTGAGGAATTTGTTGCTCAGATTGCTGTAATCAATCATCCAACTGTATTGGCTAAAGGATATACTCCTGTATTCCACATACATACAGCTCAAGTACCTTGCCAATTCACAGAATTAATAGAACAGATTGATCCTAAATCTGGACAAGTTATAAAACAGAATCCTGATTTCTTGAAGAATGGAGATGTTGCTAAAGTAAGAATAAGACCTCAAGGAAATTTATGTTTAGAAACTGCTAAAGAAAATCCATTTATGGGAAGATTTGCAGTTAGAGATGCTGGAGCTACAGTAGCTGCTGGTATGTGTTTAGAGATTGTTAAAAAGAAATAAACAGGTGATTTTTCTATAAACTAAAACTTAAAAAATTCAACAAAATAAATTTTAATAATTTAATTTCTCGAAATGATAATCTTCCAGATAATTTTTGAACATCTCTATAATTTTTTTAAAAGTTTTTGATTTTTAAATAATTTGTACATTGAAACATTAAGTATTTAAACTGAATTCAAGGATAATTGCTAATGAAAGAAAAATACAATATAAGAGATGCAAAACAATTTTCAGATGAATTAGAAAATATTCAAAATTTGAATGAGGTGAACTATATTAAACTTGCAAAATCATTAAAGATTTTTGCGGAACAAGGCCAGGATGCTTATTTCAAAAAAATTGTAAATAAATATGTTGACTTGGCTGAAGTTTATAGGAGAGGAATAATCGAGAAAAATTCTGACGGTAAATTGGAAATAGGACCAAATACTTACGAATTCTTGGAATTTTTATGTTTGGGTGCAGATCATGTTTATACTAGAAATTTCCTTTATAACCTTAGAAAAAGGTATGTTAAGGAAGGGAGACTCACAAAGATGTTGAAAAACAATTATGTTGTAATGGAAGATATAGAAAATTTGAAAGGATTTGAAGGAGATTAAAATGACAAATGAAATAGATGAAATACAAAAATCTGGAGAAGAATTAGAGAAAATTCTTGAACAAGAGAATATAAAACCTTCTACAAAGAATTTAGTTAAAAAGGCAATAAAATTTGGCTATCTTGTGGGGCGATGTGAGATGAAATATGATCTTGGAGGAGAACCCTATACTGCATCAAGTTGCATAGAAAAATATGAACAGATAAGAAAGATACTAAGAGTGGGTAAATAAATGGCTGAAGAATATGAGTGTTCAAAACATCCTGAAAATTTAAGAGGATTGAGTCCAGAAGAATTTGCAAAAGAATTTGTTCGTACAAATTACTTTTATCAGAAAGAGTGTTTTAAAGAAATAATTAAAGAATACAAAAGAGAGGAAGCAGGAGATAGAAAATTAGGTAGAAAACAATTATCTTCTGGATTAGAGGAATTATCTGCTGCATTTAAAGGTCCTGTTAGTGAAGCTATAAATAAGGTATGTACTGCTTGTAGGAAATATCTTAAGAATCCTTTTTCTTCTTAGGAAGATTAAAGTAGATATTTCCAGTTAATCCTAAGACATTAATTCTTTTCCAATCTGTCTCATAAAATCCTTCGATACCTAATCTACCAGAATCATCTGAAATTTGAATTTCTAATCCTATTTTATTTAACAGTGTCTTTGTTTTTTTGTTTTCAAATTCTTTTGTTAAGTCTTCTGTGTTGTCATTTGGAGCAGGGGCACATTTCAATTGGTTGTTTAAACTTATATCTTCTCTTTTACTTTCAACAATTTTAGCTTGTCTTGCTGAACCTTTAACACATACTCTTACATTTTCATTTATTGGAAAATTAATGTATGCTCCTATTGAAGGAGTTGTTTGTTTTAAAAAAAACTCATTTATTCTGGCATAGTCAAATTTCCAATTGTTTAATTCTATTGCAGCAAGAGGGATTTTATTTATTGCTTGAGTAATAGAGTACTTTGAAAATATTCCCCAGGAGAAATTAGGTTGTTTTATGTCTAAATTTAATCCAACTTGAAAATCAGCATATTTCTCAATTTTTTTATTTGTTAATTGTTCATCTCCATCTAATCCTTTAAAGTGATTTTCCCAATCAGGATATATTCTGAATCTAGAATAATTAGTTATTCCAGATCCTGCTGAAATTTCTGGTTTTATTTGTAATTTTTGAGCATCTAAATTTTTTGTATTTATAGAAAGCGCCAATGCTGGGATAAGAAGTGATTTTCCTATTTTGCTTAAGATGTTTTTCATAATGGAGTTAAATATTGAAAAAATATAAATTAGATCATTATAGGAAATATTTAGGTATAATTAAAATATAAAATATATTCTAAATTAACATTAACAATCCTTAAAAACCCTCGAATAGTAAGATATTAATGCTTACTAAAGGAATGAGCAAGAGTGAGATTGAAAAAGAGCTTAAAGGCAAAGGGGATTTTATTCAGATTGATTATTTGAATAGATTTATAGCACAAAAACCTCCTTTACATGAGAAGAAATTTGCTTTTATGAAATTAATTGAGATTTATGATTCAAAAAAAATGTTTAATGATGTTGCTAAAATTTACAGCAATCTTTCAACTTTAGCACTCTCTCC
>CAZNIA010000003.1:0-2823 GCA_964572995.1 Candidatus Woesearchaeota archaeon | reverse complement strand
AAAATATCTATATTTTTAATTATAGTTTAATTTTTAAACCAAAAAAAGTTATGTTTTAAATGAGAGCCCATATAAAACAAGAATATACTGGTGTTCCAAATAAAAGAAAGGCTTTGGTTAAATCTAATCATATTGAATATCCTATTTATGGCTTATTTTACAAAGATGGTTTTGCAACAAATGCTATTGCGACATGTGCAGCTGAATCAAGTGAAGAAGCTATAGAGATGTTGGAAAAAGGATTGCTGGAAAAAGATATGAGTTTCTTAAGAGGACCTCTTGATACAATTGCAGAAGATACAGGTTATAAAACTTCCAAGAAAGGTATCATCTATGCATATGATTCTATGACTAGAAGTATTTTTTAATTAAATTTTTAAATGTAGTTTTCAAAAATTAATTCATGGAAAATAATTGCTCTGGAAAGATGTATAAGGTGCATATTATAGCTTATACTGATTTAAATGGAAATAGAACAAGAGCAGAAGTATCTGAAGAATCAACTGCAAAAGCTCTTTTAAATTTAGAAGAAGCATTGTTTAATTTTGGTTATTCTGAAAAAAATATTGAAAATATGCTTCCTATAATTAAAACAACAGAAAATCTTGATTCTAAGACATATATAAAATTTAGAATTTAATTTTTCTTTCTTATAAGGTGTTCTACACCCTTAAACTCATTTACAACATCTTCAATGTTGTTTAAAGTTTTTATCAACCACCATCTGCCTTGTCTTCCTCTTTTGTCAACATGTCTATGATATTGATATCCTTTAGATTCAAATTCTGGTTTTTCATATTCTATTCTGTAAGGATTATATCCGCTAACACCGAAATTAGGTTTTCCATCTGGATTTAATTGAACACTTATACGTGAGATTGGAGCATATGCTTCTTTTTGCCATTCTGTGAAGTCTTTTGGTGTTATAAGTATTTCATTTGTTCTAACTGAAGGAGAAACCCACCAGTAGTCAAGATTGTTTCTTTCAAAATCTTCTTTTATCTTGCTAGCATACCTGTTTCTGTCTTCAGGTGTTTCAAGCGATATGTTGTTTGTCATAAAAAGCCTGAGAAATAATGTTTTATAAATCTTTCGCATTAGAAACCTTTAAAAACTACCTGAATTACTATATCTTGAAAAGTATCGTATTCAATTATTATCACGATATCACATCACATTCAAATTCGAGAGTCTTAAGCTGACTTAATTTATGGTCAACAGAGGGATTGAGAGTTAAAAATCCTAGAAATAGGTAGGCAATAAGCCTTGATATGCTGAAAGATAAAAGCGATATTTTTCTAGAAATCATTAGATTTCCAATAAATTAAATAAATAGGAAAAAAATGGCAAAAATAAGTCCGGTATCAATAAAATATATGATACATGCGAATTTTACAGCTGAAGGTGCTTTGGAAAAACCTGATGTAATCGGAGCTATATTTGGGCAGACAGAAGGTTTATTGGGTGCTGAGTTGGAAATGAGAGAATTGCAGAAAGAAGGAAAGATAGGAAGAATTGAAGTTGACTTGGAAAGAAGAGACAAGATGACTGTGGGTAAAATAAAGATTCCTACTGCTCTTGACCAGTCTGAAACAACTTTAATAGCTGCTGCAATTGAGACAATAGAAAGAATAGGTCCAAGTGACTCTCAGATTGAGATTGAAAGAATTGAAGATGTGAGGGGAAGCAAGAGGGACTATATTCTTGAAAGAGCTAAAAGACTTATGTCTGAAATCAAAGGTTCTACAGACTCAAGAGAGATTTCAAATGAAATCAAAGATTCTGCAAAGACTTCAAATATACAAGAATATGGAAGTGAAAAATTACCATGCGGAAATATCTCTGGAAAAGAGATAATTGTTGTTGAAGGAAGAGCAGATGTTGTTAATCTTTTAAGAGCTGGTGTTACAAATGTTATTGCTATGAACGGCACTAAAATGCCTAATGCAATAAGAGAACTTGGAAAAGAGAAAGAAATAACTCTTTTTGTTGATGGAGACAGAGGTGGAAAGCTTATAATACAAAATGTCTCAGACAATGCTGATGTTGATTACATTGTAACTGCACCTGATGGAAAAGAAGTTGAAGAACTTGCAGGAAAAGAAATTCTTATGAATTTAAGAAAGAAAGTTCCATTAAGTGAATACCTTAAAAGAGAAGGTATGCAAAGAAGAGAGAATAATGGAAACAGTTTTCACAACTCTTCAAGAACCAAAGAATTGAATGATGAAGAAAAAGAAAAGCTGAAAAAGATTCTGAAAGAAATTGAAGATTCTGGTAAAGCAATTCTTTTGGATGAATCTCTTAGAGAAATAAGAGAAATATCTTCAAGAGGATTTGGTGGAAGTTTAAGAAGAGTGAATGAAAGACCTTATGCAATTGTTCTTGATGGAACTGTAACAGGTTCTGTTATAGATTCAGCTGAAGACGCAGGGTGTCAAGTTCTTGTTGCAAGAAATTTTGCTGCAACAAGCAACAATATTAAATTATTAAGTTTTTAATTTTATAATAGTGCAAGGTAAGGAGAAATCCTTATCTTGTTTTTTGTTTTTCATGACATTGAGTAACATAAAGTGACACGATGTTTTATTTTTTATTTGATTATATTCGAAATGTTCACTGAATGTACTGACATCTAGTTACTATGGTGTAACTATTAAATTACTACAATAGTAAACTTTATAAACTGCCTCTACTCCTAGAATATTGTAGAAAAAAACTTTCTACGCAATTAAATAAAATGAGAGCAAAAATGAATACAAAGAAAATCTTGGTTTCTCTTTGTACAATCGCAATAGTATTGTTCTTGGTTGCTACAGCTAG
>CAZNIA010000002.1:0-48568 GCA_964572995.1 Candidatus Woesearchaeota archaeon | reverse complement strand
AACTTTTAGAGCTAGTTGATAATTCTAAAAAAGAAGATATAATTGAATTATTAATAACAGATATTGTTAAATCCATCTTTGAACTAGAAGAAAAAAATAAAGATGTACATATTAAAAGAAACGTAGTGTTCATATCTCCAACATTATCTCCTCATTTTAATAATGTTAATCAATTAATAGAGAGAATACTTCTCTCTTTAGGTCTTCCAGAGATAAATAAAAAACTACCTTCTTTCTATAAAGATTTACCTCCAGCACCAGAGTTTCTAAAATTATGTAATAAGTTTTATTTGAGTTCTCAAGAGGGGATAATTAGCAGAGCAGTAGATAAAATATGATATTATAATCGAGCTACTAATTCTTATACCGACGATAAAACAAACATTTAAATAGTTTAAATAATTTAATTTACTATAAAATCAGTTAAAGACTATTGATTCGGCTTTAAACAAATCCTCCAATTCCCTCTACAGGCTTTGCGAAGAAAAGCTTGTTGTAGCAAAATTTCCAAATTCAAATGTAGGTTTTGCTCTACAGGCCTTGCAGCTTCAAATCAAGTAAAGAATGTAGATCGAAATTTATTGAGTGTCTACAGGCTTTTGAACTTCTGTTGAATTCCAATAATCTTTATAAATAAATCTTACCAATCTATTTAATGGTAAAAAAAGAGGAAACATCATTCAATAAAAGAATAATACAAGAAGCAAAAAAAAGACATGGAAATGCAGTTGATTCTTGGAAAAAGAACTTGGAAGAAGCAATAACTACTAGTTATAATTATTTAAGAAAATATCCAAAAAATCCAGAAAAAAAATTCGAATCTGTTAAATTATTATTAAAAGACGGTTTAGCATTATTGGAAGACAGAACATACACAGAAAACTTTTCAGAAGGAAGAGAAATCTTCTATTACATGAAAGACGCTATTTCTAAAAAAGAAAGCAAGATGATTTTATCTAAAGAAATAGATAAATACAGACAAGATCTTGCTTTAAGAGGAGGTTTATTGGTTGAAAAATCCCATTTCAAAATGGATTTTGGTGAAAAGGATTCAGAAATTCTTCGTTATTATGATAAACATTTTGGAAACAGGGCACCATTTTTAGAGAAATCAATAACAGTAGTATCCTTGTTATCCATTATTTTGGGTATATCTATTGGATATCCAGCATTAACAGGAAATTTAATCGCAGAAACAGTAAAAGGTTCTCTTGGATATGGAGCAATACTTTTCTTGATTGGACTTCTCGGAGTATTTTTTGCAAATAAAAGATAAAATTAAAAAATTTTATTTTAAAAAATCAAGCTAATTTAACAGCTGTCCCATATGCAAGCATCTCAGAAGCACCTTGCATAACCATAGAAGTAGAAAAATTAAAGCCGATTATTGCATCTGCTCCCATCGCAAGAGCATCATTAATCATTCTATTAAAAGCCTCATCTCTGGATTGAGCAGTCATTTCTGTGTAAGTTTTTATTTCCCCACCTATTAAGTTCTTAAATCCTGCACCTATATCTCTCCCAACATTTCTTGCTCTTACAGTGTTCCCCCTTGCTATCCCCAGAACTTTCACAATTTTCCTTCCTGGAACTTCAAATGCAGTTGTAACAATTATCTCATTTGCCATATTATTGAGTATACTCTTTTTCTTTTAAATCCTTTCTTTTTTCAATTGTATCTTCTTTTTTATTCAACAAAATAAAAATTCCAATAATCACAAGAGGAATTGAATAAATCAACATAAAAAATGTGGTAAAAAAACAAACAATTGTCCAAATTACACCCAAAACAATTAAAATCCATCCCCAGATTAATCTATTATTATCCATATAAAAATAATAAGAAACACATTAATAAAACTTACTTTTCCAAGATTTCTATTTTACCGCCGTCAAAAAGTATTTTTGATATTTCTTTAGGCAAATTTGAAATATCTCCTTTTTTATAAGGACCCATTTTATCTTCATCAACGCCTAAAAATTCCTCAACGTCTTCCAAAAAGACAACTAAATCATTGTTTTTAACTGGCTCTCCCTTCCCATTCCCATTAAGAGATTCATTTAATCTCTTTTCAGAAGAATCCATGCACCGCATCAATCCTTCAAAAAGCTCTTTTTCTATAGCAAGCATATTTTCAAAATCCTGCTTTGAAATGCCTGTTTCTGTAGCAATAAGAACTAAATTCAAAATCTTTTTTCTTCTTCTAATAACAAGTTCTTTAAATAAAGTCGTTGCATTTTCTAATTGTTTTTTTGTTTTAATAACAGCATCTGAAAAATCCCCTTCTTCTTTGGAAGCAATTTCTTTTTTTTCTTTAACATATTTTGAAAATTCCGAGACAAAATTTTTTGGTATCTGTTGTAACTGCTCTGAATATCTCTCTTTTCTTGCTGCTTCATATATATCGTTATAGGTAATCATTAAAACCAAAAACATCAATTGTTTTAAATAATTATTGTATTTTAAAAAAGAGTTACAAAAACAATTATTTCATCTCTCCAGTAAAACTTAAATAATACACTCTTACCTTGTGCATTTTAACATCATTTGGATTTTTTGAACTATAACTACCATTTCTTCTATCCCAATACTTTCTAATTTCTAAAGGGAGAAATATTTCACCATCAGGGCAAACAATAGAATTGCTTGAATCTATAATTGAAGTATCCAAAGACGAAGCAAGCATCCCAAAACCTTCATTCTCTAGCTGCTTACATCTAAACAAAATATTTTCTTCTTTGCTTGAATCAAAAATATATTCTGATTTTTCTGTCCAAGATATTTTATTTATTAAACTTTTTTTATTCTCTTCCATAAAAAAATAATTATAAATCAATTACTCCCTCTTTGGTCAAAGCAGCAAATCTTATTCCAACAGGGAGATTAATCAAAGCAGAGATAAGTGCCATATGCTCTTTTCCTTCTCCACTTGCAATAGAAAGTGCAACTTCTGTTCCATCGATTTTTCCTTTTAGTTTTTTCAAAAACTCATCTCTCAAATCTTTTATTTTAGCCTTTAAATCAACTTTAATGAATTCGAATTTCTTCTCGTGAGTAAATCCTGCACCAAATTCGTCACCAATAACAATAATTTTATCCCATTCTCCATGATTCATTAAACCAGAAACCTGCCCCCATGTTCCTTTTCCAGATGAAAGTAATGCAACTAATTCCATTTTATATTTTCCCCACTAATTTTTCTATTTCAGAAATCCCATTTTTAGAAATAATCTCAAATGCAGTCTTTCTGCTTATCTCAATAAGAGGTAAAAAATATTTTGGAATAATTATCTCTCCTTTTTCGTTTAATTTAATACCCATCTTCTTGGGAGGAATTGAACTATTAAGAATTTCCAAACTATTTTCTGATCTGTGCAAGGCATAAAAAATCTTCTTTGGAGAAGATTTATAACTTAATCCATAATATTCGTCCATTCTAAAATGTAAAATTCTTTGTTTTTAAGCATTATTGCAATACAAAAACAAATCCTCCTAACCAGAAGGCTTAAAAAGCCAGGAAAATATAGAAAATCAACCGTTTGAACCATATCGGACTGGAATACATTCTATATCCAGCACGAATAATGTGGGAGGTTAAAACAATAAAATGGCAGAAATAGAAGCTGAATTAAAGAAAGGATTATTGGAATTAAGAAAAACCAAAGAAAGAAAATTCGATCAAACAGTTGATTTAATTGTAAATCTACAAAAATTTGATGTTAAAAAAAGCAATGTAAATATTTTTGTAAATGTTCCTCACAAAGTAAAAGACAAAAAAATAGCTGGATTCTTAGAAGTTAAAAACAAAGATGTTGAAACAATAACTCCAGATGAATTCAAAAAATATTCAGACAAAGCAAAGATGAAACATTTAGTTTCTACTTATGACTTCTTTATGGCTCAGGCAAGTTTAATGCCAAGTGTCGCTACTAATTTTGGTAGAGCATTAGGTCCAACAGGAAAAATGCCTTCTCCTCAATTAGGAATAATCCTAAACGCTGATGAAAAAACAATCAAAGAATTAAAAAACAGAATAAATACCAGCATTAAAATCAAAATAAAAGAACCAAGCATAAAGATTCCGATAGGAAAACAAAGTATGAAAGATGAAGATATAATTGAAAACATAATGTCTGTTTACAACTTACTTCTTAAAACTCTTCCAAGAAACAAAGAAAACATAAAGAACATTGAAATAAAATTCACAATGACTAAACCGCACAAAATATATTTAAAATAAAATGAAAACAAATACAAAAGCAAAAACAGCAAAAATTCCTGAAAAGAAAAAAAAAGCAGTTTCAGAATTGGCTAAATTAATTCAAGAAAAAAAGACAGTCTTAATTGTTTCTATAAAAAATATTCCTGGCTCACAATTTCAAGAAATAGTTAAAAAATTAAGAGGAAAAGCGATAGTTAAAGTTCCTAAAAAGAATTTGATGATAAAAGCTTTAGACTCTTCAAAAGAACAAGAAATTAAAAAAATAAAAGAAAGCATAACCAATGATTTTGCATTATTATTCTCAGATTTAGATTCTTTTGAATTGGCAATAGACTTGATAAGAAAGAAAAGCCCTTCAAAGGCAAAAGCAGGACAAATAGCTCCAGAAGACATTGAAATACCTGCTGGGCCAACAGACTTAGTACCTGGGCCTGCAATAAGCGAACTTGGAGCATTAGGGATTCAAATACAAATTGAAGGTGGGAAAATAACAATCAAATCTCCAAAAGTTGTGGCTAAAAAAGGAGAAAAAATCTCTCAAGGGGCTGCAGATATGATGGGAAAATTAGATATAAAACCATTCAGTATAGGATTTATACCTGTAGCAGCATTCGACAATACAACAAAAACATTCTATCCAAATATAGAACTTAATCCAGATGAAACTCTTGAAAATTTCAAAGAAGCTTATGGTAGAGCATTACCTTTTGCAGTAAATATTGGATATGCTACTCCTGAAACAATTACATTCCTAATCGGAAAAGCAGGAATGCATGAAAAAGCAATAAATTCATTATTATCTCAAACTCCTGAAATAAATTCTACAGGAGAAGGAAATTAAAATGGAATACATATATGCGGCACTTTTGTTGCACAAACTTGGAAAAGAAGTTAGTGAAGCTAACATAAAAAGTGTTGTTGTAGCTGCTGGCGCACATGCAGATGATTCAAAAATCAAATCGCTTGTCGCTAGTTTGAATGGTGTGGATATAGCAAATGAATTGGCTAATGCTAGTTTAGTTGCTGCTGCTCCTGCTAGCTCAGCTCCTGCTGAAGCAAAGAAGGAAGAAGCACCTAAAGAAGAGAAACACGAAGCTGCAGCAGAGGGTCTTAGTGCACTATTCGGTTAATTTTGAATTTTTTAAAAAGTAACTAAGCCCTTTACACTTTGCTAGTTTGTACACAAAACAAACAAAATAGAAAACTAACGGCAAGCACAAGTGTAAATGTATTTCAAAGAACAATAATTCTTAAAATAATAAAGAATATCTAATTTATATGGAACAAAAAGTCATTTATTCCTTTGACATTAATCAAAATTTCTCTTTAAAAGAGCTATATGAAAAATTCATAAAAGAATATTCAATTAAAATAAGTAAAGGCCCAATACTAATCTCTGAAAGAATTCTTAAAGATGGGATTGAAATCTCTCCTGAAAGAAAAAAAGAAAAGATAATTGAAATAAATCCATTAAAACAAGAATCAGAACTTGAAACAAAATTATATATTAAAAATGAAAATTTTGGATTTAGAATCTATAAAACAAAAGAGGGGAAATTTATTGAGGTAAATTATCTAAAAGTACCTTCACTTAACAAATCCAACTTTCTTTAAAATTTCTGGGCCGATAATTTTACCCAAGTCTCCTTTTCTACATTCATTTTCACAAAATTTCTTTGCAACAGGAACTTCTCCACAATTATAAAATAAAACAGGAACAGGATCAGCAGAATGCCCTTTTAATTTACAAGGAGTTGAATGATCTCCTGTAACAAGTATCTTTATTTTATTCTGAGGAGCAATACTTCTCAAATACTTAAATAAAGTTATATCAATATACTCGATCATTAATTTCTTTTCAACAGGCCTATTATCATGTCCAGGCAAATCTGTTTCTTTAATATGAATATATGCATAATCCGCTCTCTTAAGATTTTTTTTAATTACATTTGCAGAATGTTTGCATGCTTTCCTAAGTCCTTTCCATAAATTTTCATATGCATCAATTCCAGTTAACTCAGGATAATCAAAAGCATAATTTTTCATTCCACATGCATTTGAAAATCCTATTTCCAAAGGCATATAATTTGCAGAAACCCATTTCTTGTATTGTTTAAGTTTAGGAGGTTCAATCCCTGCTCCTCTTACCAGCAAAAAATTTGCAGGCAACAATCCTCTTTTAACTCTATCTATATTAATAGGATGAGTATTCAAAACAACAAAAGCTTTCTCTAAAAATTCATTTACAATATTGGCTGTATACTGAGAATTCTCATCTTCATCCAATGGCTTACATTTCACAATCCGATTAGAAACAAGATTCATACCATCCATATATGTAGAATCATTCCCAGAAACATTATCTGAAAATCCTCCTCTAAAAACCAAAGAAGCCCTATGTTGAATAGTTGGCTTAAAAATAAATTCTCGAGGCATTTTTATTTTATTTAATGCTTTTGCAAGCTGATTAGCTTCATAAGTTGTTAAGGTTCTTCCAGCTCTTCTATCCAAGATGTTTCCTTTTTCCAAAGAATCTATTGTTCCAAAATTAACTCTGAATGCTAAATCTCCTCTCGTTAATTTCAATTCACTTCCCCTTGCTTCTAATTGTCCTCTTGTACTCGAGATTAATTCATTCCCAAAAAGAGAAACTATTGCTTCATCCGATTCTGGAACAAATCCGGGTTTAACAGTATAAACATATCCTAATTGTCCTCTGGCTGCTAAAAAGTCAAGATTAGGTGTTTGAGCAGCCTCTAAAGGAGTCATATCATTAAGCATTTTGTTGGGCAAATCACCTAAACCATCCAATATCACGAATATCCCTTTCATATCTTAAAATAAAGCTCCTTTTCTTTATAAAAATTTGGATTAGCTTGTTGTCTCTATAAAATACCCCAAACCAAAACCTTAATAACTAAATATCTACTTCTAAAAATATGTTTGGAAAACTTAAAGAAAAACTCAAAAACTGGACTCAGGGCTTAATAAAAAAAGCAGTAGTAGAAGAAGTTGAAGAAGAAGTTAAAAAAAAGAAAGAGAAATCAAAGAAACCAGAAAAGCAAGCTAAAGAAAAAAAAGAGAAAATTCAAGAACAAAAAAAAGACAAGAAACAATCAAAGAAACCAGAAAAGCAAGCTAAAGAAATAATTCAAGAAATTCAACAAAAGGAAGAGGCAAAACAACAAATAAAATCAATAGAAGAACATGAGTACATTGAACCTGCTCCAAAAACATTCAATAAAGAAGAAAGGGAAATAAGTGAGAAAGTAATACAAGACATAAAAATAGAAGAAGAGGAAAAGAAAGGTTTTTTCAAAAAAATATTTTCAGGAATAAACAAAGTAAAAATATCTGAAGAAGAATTTGAAGCTTACAAAGAAGAGTTGGAAATGATTCTTTTAGAAAATAATGTAGCATTAGAAGTATCTGATAGAATAATAGAACAATTAAAAGAAAGTATAGTTGGGAAGGAATTTCTTAAAAAAGAAATAGAGGGACAAATAAAAGAATCTCTTAAAGATATAATTTACAAAATACTTATAGAACCTTTTGATTTAATTGAGAAAATAAAAGATAAAAAACTTTCAGAGAATAAACCATATGTCATTTTGTTCTGTGGTATAAATGGAACAGGAAAAACAACCAGCATTGCTAAATTTGGAAATATGCTAAAAGAAAAGAAAATATCTTGTGTTTTTGCTGCAGGAGATACATTCAGAGCTGCTTCAATTGAGCAATTAAAAAAACATGGAAGTAAACTAAACATAGAAGTTATAGCACATGAATATGGTTCAGACCCTGCCTCAGTGGGATTTGATGCAATAAAATATGCTGAGAAAAACCACATAGATGTAGTTTTAATTGATACTGCTGGAAGAATGCACACTGAAAAAAACTTAATGGCTCAAGTAGAAAAAATAGCAAAGGTTTGTAATCCAGATACAAAAATATTTGTGGGTGAAAGTATCACAGGTAACGATATTATTGAACAAATAAAAACATTCAATCAATCTGTTAAGATAGATGGAATAATATTAAGCAAAGCAGATATAGATGAAAAAGGCGGAACAGCACTCTCTGTGGGATATACTACAGAAAAACCAATACTTTATCTTGGAGTTGGGCAAGAATACAAAGATTTACAAAAATTCGATAAAAATAAATTTGTTGAAAGCTTAGGATTATAATTTAACAGATTTAATTTCTAAATCTATTTCAACGGGCATATCAGAAGTAGCAACAATCACAATATATTTACCAGAATTAAAATTATATTCTTCTTCACTAAAAGAAATATCCTCTAAAACAGAATATTCAAAAGAAAGGTTTTTCAAGATATAATTTTTTAATTCATCTTCTGGTATAATTACATAATCAACAGGGTTGGTTGAAGAAAAAAAAGCAGATATTTTATAAGAATCATTTAATTCAAATTCTCTGTAGTAATTAGTATAACTCTTAATTCCCTCTTCAACATCAATTAAAACCTCTTCAGAAAACTCTGGAAGAATATCCTCCGTTAAAACAACTTCCCCAGTTAAAACATCTTTATTTTCACTTTCTTCCTGTCCCCTAATCAAGAAAAATATTCCTGCACTTAAAAGTAAAACAGATAATAAAATGGAAATAATCTTGTTCATTCTGTTCAATAATCCTGCATTTTAAGATATTTTCACTACCTTTCAACTCTTTATAAATCTTACTAATGTTACTATGATGAAGTTACTACTAAAATAAAAACAATCAAAAAAGAACGCCGTAACCAGGAATCGAACCTGGAAATCCTTTCGGATCACGATTTCCAATCGTGTGGAGTACCATTGTCCCATTACGGCATTAAATCCTTACTTAGCTTATAAACCCAAACTTTATTAACCTATAACTTGCTATTTTTTCTATGCTAGAAAAGCTTGGAGAAGCACTAAGAAAAGCAAGAGATAAGCTAGCGAATGCCTTGTTTTTAGACAAAAATGTCGTAGAAAGTGTAGTTAAGGACTTACAAAGAGCACTAATTGAAGCAGATGTAAATATCCTTCTTGTAAAAGAAATATCCGATAAAATAAAGAAAGCGGCTTATGATGAAAGAATAAAAGAAATTGAAAAAAAAGAGCATATAATTAAACTTTTGCATGATGAGTTAGTTAAAATACTTGGAGAGCATAAAACCCTTGAATTACCTTCAGGTAAACAATCAAGAATAATTTTCTTGGGGTTGTATGGTGCAGGAAAAACAACAACAATAGCCAAACTTGGAAATTGGTATTCTAAAAGAGGAAAAAAAGTGATAATGGTGGGTTTAGATGTTCACAGACCTGCTGCAAAAGAACAGTTAGAACAACTAGGTAAGAAAAATAATGTGCCCTATTTTATAGACTTCGATGAAACAGACGCTGTAAAAACTTGGAAAAAATTCGAGAAGAAATATGACTTGAAAAAATATGATTTAATTTTAATTGATACTGCTGGACGTCATACTCTTGATAAAGAACTCATTAAAGAAATAAAAGAATTAAACAAAGAAATAAAGCCAACAGAGACCATTCTAGTTATGCCTGCAGACATAGGACAAGCTGCTAAAAAACAAGCAAGTGAATTTCAAGAAGCACTAAAAATTTCTGGAGTTATAATTACTAGAATGGATTCCACTGCAAAAGGAGGAGGAGCATTAACAGCATGTGCAGAAACAAAAGCCGGAGTATATTACATAACTACTGGTGAAAAAATAAATGATATAGAAGAATTCAATCCAGAAAATTTCCTTTCAAGACTCTTAGGTATGGGTGATTTACAAGCATTAATAGAAAAAATACGTTCTGTTACAGATGAAGACCAGCAAGAGAAAATGCAAAAAAAACTTGAAGAAGGAAAGCTATCTCTCGAAGATGTAATTGAACAAGTAAAATCAATGAACCAAATAGGAGGATTCGATAAAATAAAAAGTATGATTCCAGGCTTAGGAAAAGCAAAAATACCAGAAGATATGCTTGAATCCCAACAAGAAAAAATTGCAAAATGGGAACATATACTTAAATCAATGACAAAAGAAGAACGTGACAATCCAGACCTATTTGATAAGCAAACCTCAAGAATAGGAAGAGTTGCAAAAGGTGCAGGAGTAAATAATAGCGATATTCGAGCTCTTCTTAAACAATACAAAATGCTTCAAGATTTAGTTAAAGGAGGGATGAGTGATATGGATATGTCCAAAGGTTTCTCCCAAAAACAAATGCAAAAGATGATGAAGAAGTTTGGAAAGAAAAAGATGATGAAGTTTAGATAAAATAAAAACCCTTAAATACCAATTCTTTCAATTAATCCAATGAAAAACAAAGCAAAGTACATTCTACTTTTAACAATCTTTATAATTGCATTCATCTGCTCTGGAATATTAACCTTTGTATCTGTTGAAGAAGCTTGCGGAGGAATCCAAACAACTTGTTATGCTGTTCAAACCTCGCAATATGAAACAACTTTTGGAATAAAAAATGCCCACATGGGATTAGTTGCTTTTTCTATAATGGCTACACTGATATTCTTACATCTAAAACAACCGACAAAAAAGAAAAAGCAAATTATCAAATTAGGGATAATTGGCGGAACAATATTTGCACTATACTTTTTGTACATTCAATTCTTTGTGATTGATGCGTTATGCAAATATTGTATGGTAATAGACATTGGAATGTTAATTAATCTGGGTATAATGACGTTCTGGAAAGAAAAATGAAATGGAGAGAAATTTCAGCATGCAATTACTGTAAAAAATACGATTCTAAAAACAGCTATTGTAGAAATTATGAAAAAGATTTAACAATCTATGAGGAACTTAGGGGATGTGAGAAGATTGATTTTACAGGAGACTTAAAAATAAATTTATTTAAAGATATACCTGAAGACAGCATTTTAAGAAAATTATCTATAGAAAGTTTATCCAAAGCAAATAATGAATTAAAAAATCATATTACTTCAAAAGCGTATGGAGATTATTTTAATGAGCCATTAATTATTAATAAAAATATAAATCTTGCCAACTCTGAAAAAGAAGGTAAAGTTATTTCATTTGAAAAATTTAAAGAAGCCCAAAGAAAATTTAATAGGAAAAAAATAGAGGCTAGATTTGCGTCACTAAGCGATCATCTTGATTAATTTTCCCCAATCAATTCTCCTTCAATTGTAGTATCTTTCCCGTTTTTAACATTCAAATATCTTGTAGAAAAATTAATGGGAGTTAATATTTCCCCTTTTTTCTCAGCTTGAATTTCTACAGGATAAGGAAATAAAATAAAATCTCCTTCCTCTCTTTTTATAATCCCATTAAGACTGCAAGAATAAATTATCTTGTTATTTTCAAAGCTCTTCTCAATCTTAACTGAATAAGGTAAACCAAGGACAATACAATGAAGACTGTCTTCTAAAAGTCCTTTTTCAAAATTACCAAATAGTTCTGGAAAAGTTTTATATTTCTTATCAAACATTATTCCTTCTAATATCTCTTTTTCCTCTCTTGATTTTCCTCTTTCAGCAAAATACTCCTCAAGAGTATAGCATGAATTTTTAAGTGAATAGTAAAAAACTTCATTACTTGGTTTCAAAAAAAAATTATTCTTAACAATCTCTTTATAAGTAGAATCATTTATTTTTTCAAACTCCATAGAATAAAGCCCATGCAAAAATGAAAAATTAATTTTTTCAGAGTTTAAACAAAGAGAACTGTTGTTTGCAATAAATCCAGAAAGCCCCTTACGATCACTAGATATCTCAAATTCAAGCTTATTTTGAGAAAAAGTAGGGGATATGCTTGAAAAAAGAAGCGCTCCTGCAAGGAAAATATCCTTAAATTTCATAAAAAAAGGATCAAAAAAGAGTATAAAAATATTTATATGAAAATAAAGAAGAAGGTAAAACTTAAAACATCAAAAAAACTAAAAGTTAAATGAGATTAATACAACAAGGAGCAGAAGCAAAGATATTTTTAGATGAAAAAAACAATAAAATAATAAAAGACAGAATATCCAAATCTTATAGAATACCTGAAATAGATAAAAAGATAATAAAACAGAGAACCAAGGCAGAAACTAAACTTCTTGAAAAAGCAAGCAAAATTATCTCAAGCTCTTCTCCTGAAAAGTCAAAAGAAGAAAACAAGATAATTATGAATTACATAAAAGGAGAAAAACTTTCTGACTCTCTGAATACTTTTTCTTTTGATAAGCAAAAAAACATCCTTAACAAAATTGGAGAATCTATATCTAAATTACACCAGTCAGATGTTATCCATGGGGATTTAACAACAAGCAATATGATTTTAAAAGATAATGATATTCATTTAATAGATTTCGGTCTTGGATATATCTCTAAAAAAGTAGAAGACAAAGCAGTAGATATACACCTCTTAAAACAAGCTTTAGAGGCAAAACACTTCAAACATTGGAAAGAATTATTTGAAGAATTCAAAAAATCATATTCAAAAAACAATCCAGAATCCAAGAAAATATTTGAAAGAATGATTGCTGTTGAAAGAAGAGGGCGTTACAGGCATTAAAAAATAACATAAAATCATTCTAAAAAAATTTAAATAAGATATATAGATAATATCCTTATGATTAAAATTTTTTCTTTCTCCAAAAACAAACTAAAAGAAATAAATGCTGAAGAAATAAAAAAAGAAAGAAAAACGAATTATTGGGTAGACTTATCTTGTTCTAACCTAAATGAAATGGAATCAATAAAAGAAAAATTTGATATTCATCCAACAACAGAAGAAGATATCCTTTCAAATCAAACAAGAACAAAATACGAAGAATTTGAAGAAAATACTGCAATAATCATCCACGGTATAAAAGGTTTCGAAGCCGCGAATATTAAAACATACAATCTCTCTTTTATACTTGGTGAAAATTATTTAATAACCTCCCATTTTGAATTAAATGAAACAATTGATTCTCTTTTAAGCAATCAAAAGAAAATTGAAACATTAATGAAAAAAGGACCAGGGCATGTTTTTCATCATATTTTAGATAAAGAAATAGATAAATATATGCAATTAAAATCTCTTTTACTCGAAGAATTCAAACAACTTGAAAAGGATTTTATAAGCAACAAAGGAAAAGAAGTATTAGATGATTTATTTGAAAAAGAACTCACTCTTCTTGAAATGAGGCAAGTAATGGAATCTCTCACAGATTTATGTCTTAATCTCACAAAAACAAGAGACAATTACATTGACAATGAATTAATACCTTATTTCAGAGATGTATATGATCATTCTTTCAAAACAACTGAATCATTAAGAAGCATGTTAGGAAGAATAAATGGTATGAGAAATGCATATCAAACAATCACTTCAAATAGATTAAATGAAACAATGAAAATTCTCACAATGATAATGGCTATAATGATGCCAATAACAATTGTAACAGGTTTTTATGGAATGAATATAAAACTCCCTTTAGAAAACAGCCCCAACAGCTGGATTGGAATTTTAGCTATAATGTTGGTTATCTCTGCAATTATGTATTTTATATTTAGAAGAATAAAGGTCAATTAAACAAAAACTAGAATAGCCCCACCAGGATTCGAACCTGGGTCCCGGCCTCTCTTCATTTATGTAAACTCCAAAGGGCCGTATACTTGACCACTGTACTATGGGGCTAAATTATTCTGAAAAATCAAATAAAGAACTATTTATAAAATTACCCAAAGACACTCTTATAAAATATTTCTCTGTTAATATCTTGTTTTCTTGGAGAAACCCATCTTACCGCATTTCTTAATCTTACTGGTTTATACTTTTCTCCTATAAGTGTTGCAGCTAATTTTTTGTATTCTTCACTTGCTTCAGAGCGAGGATGAATTTCAGGTAGAGGTTTAAACTTAGATAAAGATTTCAAAAAACGCACATCATGAGGAACAACTGCCATAATTGGAGTTTCCAGGGTTATTTCAATATGTTCAGAAGGAATCTCAAATTTCTTTTTATGAACTTTATTTAAAATTATACCAGAAATAGGAGTTTCTCTTTGCTTTGCGAGTTTAATTGCCTTTAAAGTTGTACTTAATGTCGGATGATCAGGAGTTGTAACAATCAGAATCTCATCTGAAGCAACCATTGCCCCAAGAGTTTCATCTCCCAATGAGGGGGAAGAGTCAATCAAAATATAATCATAATCTCTTTTAATATTATGAATTTTCTGTTTCAAAAAGAATGGATTTGCTTTTTGCTCTTTGAAAATAGAAGCAGGAAGAACATCAAAATTCTTTAATTTACATACTGCTTGGGAAAGATTTGCTTTTTGCTCTAAAACGTCTTGCAAAGAAAATTCTGGGTCAACTATCTCTAAATGCAAGCCTAAATTGGGAGAAGATATATTTCCATCAATCAATAACACCTTTTTTCCAAAGCTAGCAATTGCTGAACCCAAAGAAACAACTGCAGCTGTTTTGCCAACTCCTCCTTTCAAAGAAAAGATACCTATACACACCCCCATCTTACAACAAGCAAACATTGGTTTAAATAATTTTCAGAGTATTTTCCACATAACAACAAGCTTTAAAAAACCCCATTACGAAGTACTAAGATGGCTAAAAAAACAGAAAATAAACAAGAAGGAGAAGAAGAAAAACAAAAAAAGCTTTCTCCTGAAGAGTATGAAAAGAAAGTAATAGAACTTTCAAATAAAGGACTTACAGCTGAAAAGATAGGAGAAGAGCTAAGAAAAAACAATATCCACCCAAAAGAATACAATAAAAAAATATCTAAAATACTCAAAGACAAATACATTAATCCTGATTTAAAAAACACAGAAATAAAATTAGGAAAAATCGAAGAACATTTAAAAAATAATCACCAAGACAAAAGAGCCAAAAGAGAAAGAAGCAGAATTTTCTCAAGAGTAAGAAAGATAAAAAAGTACTTAAAACAAATATAAAATTCTCCTAAAATAAAATGAAAAAAGAGGATGAAGTTTTACATAAAGAAATTAAATCATTTGCTGAAGAGTTTCTAAAAAAAACAGAAAACAAAGAAATACAAATAATAAGCCATTTTGATACAGATGGAATAACCTCTGCAGCAATAATAGTAAGCACACTTAAAAAACTAGACAAAAAGTTTTCTATAAGGATATTAAAAAGTCTTGAAGAAAAAACAATAAAAAACCTACCCAAAGATAAAATAATCCTTTTCATTGACCTCGCTTCAGGAAGTCTAAACCATATTAAAGAAACTGGATTAAAAGAAGTATTTATCATAGATCACCACGAAATAAACAAAGAGATACCAGAAAACGTTAAAATAATAAATCCTCAGCTTTTAGACAAACAAAAGATAAGTAGTTCTGGTTTAACTTACCTTTTTTGCAAACAAATACATCCAGAGGTAAAAGAACTCTCTAAACTTGCTATACTAGGAATGATTGGAGATTGCCTTGAAAAAGAAATTGATTCATTAAATAATGGAATTCTTGAAGAAAGTGGGGTCCAAAGAAAAAGAGGGATTTTAATCTACCCTTCGACACGCCCAGTAAATAGAGTTCTAGAATATTCATCTAACCCCTATATTCCAGAAGTTACAGGAAATATGAAAGGCGTTTTAGAACTATTAAGAGAAACTGGAATAACTCCAGAAAAAGGAAAATACAAGAGCATAATGGAATTAGATGAAAAAGAAATGAAAAATTTAACAACTGCTATTCTTCTAAGAAATCCAAAAATAAAAACAAAAGATTTAGTTGGAGACATTTTTCTTATAAAGATGTACAACAAATTGGAAGATGCAAGAGATTTAAGTGCAATAATAAATGCCTGTTCAAGATCAGGTAGATCTGAACTTGCTTTAGAATATTGTCTTGAAATTCCTTCTGCAAAAAAGAAAACAGAATTAACACATATCAAGTATAAACAAAATATAATAACCGGATTAAATTTTGTTCAAGAAACAGAAAAAATACAAGGGAAGGGTTTTGTTATAATAAATGCCCAAGACAATGTTAAAGATACTATGATAGGAACAATAGCAAGCATAATCTCTAATTCATCTATATATGAGGAAGGAACTGCAGTAATAACCCTTGCTTATTATGAAGATAAAATCAAAGTATCTGCAAGGTCAGTTGGAAAAAAAGGAAGAAATCTTAAAGAACTTTTAGAAAGCACAATAAATTTCACAGGAGGAGAAGTTGGAGGACATGAACATGCTGCAGGATGTATATTACATAAAAAAAAGGAAAGAGAATTCATTGAATTATTAAAGAAGAATCTAGAAGTTGAATTGATAAAAATATAATCTTCATTTGTTTAATCATAACCTTTAAAACCTCTTTATTTCTTTAAGAAACATGCTAGAAGAAGGAGAATTAGTACTTTGCACAGTTGATAGAATAGCTGGAACAGTGGTATTTGTAAAAATAGAAGGTGAAGAAAAAGAAGGAAGTATAATACTAAGTGAAATAGCACCAGGGAGAATAAGAAATTTAAGAGAATATGTTATCCCCAAGAAAAAAATAGTGTGCAAGATACTAAAAAACACAGGAGACACAATAAGCCTTTCATTAAGAAGAGTTACTCAAAAAGAAAGAAAAGAAATAATGGAAGAATACAATCAAGAAAAAAGCTATATAAGCATATTAAAAACAGTGTTAAAAGAAAATTCAGAAGAAATAATACAACAAATAACAAAAGAAAAAAGACTTTCTTATTTCTTTGAAGAGATGAAACAGGATACTTCCAAACTTGAGAAGATGATTGGAAAAGAGAATTCTGAAAAAATATTAAACATCATCTGGGAGCAAAAGAAAAAAAGAATAACAATAAAAAAAACAATATACTTAAAAACATTAGATGCTGAAGGATTATATCAGATAAAAAAGGTTTTGGATGCTCCAAAAGACATAGAAATAAAATACATTTCAGCAGGAAAATACTCTCTAATGCTGGAAACAGAAGATGGTAAAAAAGGAGAGCAAAAAGTAAAAAACCTGTTAGAAGAAATAGAGAAAAAAGCAAAAGATTCAGGAATGATACTGGAAATAAAAGAAAAATAAAATGACAGATAAATTCAATGTAAAAATAATAGGGATACTCTTTAGCCCAAAGGCTAGGAAAATACTTATTGGTAAAAATAAAGGAGATAAAAATTTCAGCTTCTTAGAAGGAGATTTAAGATATGAAGAAGAATTAGACATTGGATTAAAAAGAGTAGCAAAAGAAAAAACAGGGTACATCATACATAATCTTGGAGCAGTTTACGCTGAAAACAGATTAAAAGACAAACAAGCATTACGTTTGTATTTCTTATGTGAAGCAACAGAAGGGATAGAAGCTCCAGGTAAAAACGTTGCAGAATTAAAGTGGATAGCCCCAAAAGAAATTGAGAAGAAACTAAAAAAGAAATTACCAACAAGATTAAAGGGCTATATACTTGGGCTAGGATGAAGCTCAAATTCTATTTAAATTCAAAAAAAGAAAAAATTTATACTTTAAAAGAAGAAGTAGAAAATAAAAAAACTCTTGATGCCCACTACAAGTTCATAAAAATCAAAGACGCTCCACCTTCAAATACATTAAAAGTACAAAAAAGACATTAAAACATATTCTAAAGAGCAACAATTTTTATAAATGATCAATCCAATAATTAGTTAATGAAAAAGAAAGAGGTGTATGAAAAATCCTATAAAGGAGAAAAAACAGAAGAATATTATCAAATACTTGGGGAACTAAAGAAAGATTCTTTTGATGATATTTGCCCTGAAAGAGGATATCTTAGTTTTGATGGAGATTTTATGGTGAGGGTATCTACAACTTTATTAAATAAATATTATAAAAAAACAAATACGGCAAAAATGACAATAGAAAAAATAGGTCCAGATGTAAACAAAGAATCAAAAATAGAAAAAATGCTTTTAGAAAAAGGATTTGAGAAGATAACTGAAAAATAAAAACTACTTTACATTCTTTATAACTATATGTCTTGGTAAATTTGCATATTCTCTTAAATTTCTTAATTCAGAATCATTGAATGAAAAAATTGAATTTTCAGGATAAAATGCTTTTTTAAGCTTCTTTGAAAACCCATTATATAAAATCATCTCTGTATCCAACTTAGCAAAAGATGCTCCTTGAATATAACCTGCAAAAAGATTATAATCTAAATCTTTTATTAGAACTTCTTTTTCAATACCTTTAAATGGATTTTTCTTTAAGTGAAATATAGTATAAACTGTTGAATACTGTCCTTCAAGAACATTTCTATCAACAATACCAAAAGAAAGTTCTTCTTCATAATTTCTTGAAATTTTATTCTTCATAAAAAACAATATAAAAAGACACTTTTAAGAATTGTTGTAATAAAAAACAACCTAAATCACTTAAAGAATAATTTAAATTAAATAAAAAGAAAATAAAAACTAGATATCTGAAAAATACCTTCCAAATATAATTAATTATATAAACAAAAAGAATTTTTTTATAATATGGCTATAAATCAGAAAAAAACAGAATATTTCAAGGAATTTATCTCAAAAACAAAGTACACAGATACTGCTTATCATGGGAGTCCAAGATGGGAGCCTTCTCAAACAATAGGCAAAGAAGAAGATGAGTTAAGAGAAGAAATTATTTCAAAATTCGCTTTAAAAGGAGAAAGATGTATATATTTGGGAGGAGGATTCGGACATTCTGAAGTTATAAACGATCCAGAAGGATTTGATGGAAAATTTTTCTATACTTTTAGGTTTTATTCAAAATTAGAACGTGAAAAGACCGAAAAAAATATCCCTTATTTAGGAGGAGTTTCAATAAAAAAAGCAGGGAAGTTGGAAAACTTAAGTGATAACTGCGATTTAGAAGATTTTTTATTGGAAAAAGGATTTAAAAGAGTAGAAGAAAAATAAAAGGCAATTTAATTTTAAAACAATGTAACTTGTTTTTCTCCTTCAACTAGCTCTCCGTATTTTCCATCATATCCTGGTTTAACTTTAATTTTGCCCTCTCGATTTTCCAAAATAAGCTTAACAAGTTTTTCATTCTCTTTTAATTCCCTAATTAAATCTTCTTTAGAAACATCAAGCAAAATATTAAATTCATTTTCAAATCTCTCAATAAGATTATTATAAACTTCCCAAGTTTTTTTGCTTTCAAGACTTGAACCAAGACTAAATGCAATTAATTCATGTAAAGGCAACAAAATATAATATTTTTTTTTCTTTCTATTCTCTTCTTTTATTTGATCTTTAAGTTCCAAAGCTCTATTTGCAACTCCAATTGTCAAAGATTTTTTACAAACAGGACAAAGCCCATTTAATTTTTTAGTTTCTTCAGGAGAACTCGAGAAATCACAATCTTTATGTCCATCATAATGATAAATTCCATAACCTGGATCAGTTTCAATTGTACCCAAGATTTTATTTTCCCTAATACTCTCTAAAATATCTTGATAACTCTCTACTTTATCGAATATTGTTGCTTCTCTCCCTATTCTCCAAGGCCAGAAACTATGCGAGTCCGAGAAACTAACTATAGATTTATTATTTAATTCAGATAAATGCCAATTCATTTCAGGATCTGAGCTCATTCCTGTTTCAATTGCATGAACATTTTCAAATTCTTCTCCAAAAGCTTCTTTCAGACTATCAAAACCAGATTTACTTCCAAAAACCCCAAAATAAGGAGTCCATACATGCGCAGGGATTACTTCTATATCTTTTGAAATCTCCCCCATATCTTTAACAAACTGCTCACATGAAATCTTGAATATAGGACGTCCATCATAATCTCTTCTTCCTTTTTTATCAAGATAAGAATTTATTTTATCTGCAGTTTCAAAATTCGGTATCAATAAAACTAAATGAACTCTTCTCCCCCTTCCTTGAGTATACATTAAACTTACTTCTCCAGTTAATAAAAATTTAAATCCACTTTTTGAATACAAAATTCCTTCTCTCTCAGTTAATCTTTCTTTTAATTCATTCAACCAAGTTGGATGAGTGAAATCACCTGTTCCCATTAATCCAATACCTTTTACTCTCGCCCATTTTTCCAGATTTTCTATTGTGATATCTTTACTACATGCCCTTGAAAATCTTGAATGAATATGTAAATCAGCAAAAACACCTATTTTTTCCATTTTCAAAACAGCAAATAAAACTTTTTAAACTCTGTTGTAAAAATATATTTATCATGACAGAAGAAGAAAATCAAAAAGAAAGAGCATTAATTTTAATTAAACCAGATGCAATGGCGAGAAAACTCTCTGGAATAGTTATTTATGATTTAGATCACTTAAATCTAAAGATGATTGGATTAAAATTAGTTAGTGTTCAAAAACATTTAGCAGAAAAACATTATGAAGTCCACAAAGAAAAACCATTCTATAATGATCTTTTAAAATATATTATGGGAGAGTACCATAATGTTCATTCTATTATTGCTATTGCATATGAAGGAGAAAATGCAATACAAAAATTAAGAGAATATGCAGGAAAAACAAACCCAGATGATGCAGAACCCTCAACACTAAGGGGAAGATACGGAAAAGTTAATTCAAAAACAAATAATTTTGATAATGTTATGCATATTTCAGATTCTCCTGAAAATGGAGAAAAAGAAATTTCTATATGGTTCTCAAAAGAAGAATTAGTTGAATAAACTTATTTTTCAACTTTTTCCTCTAAATTTCCTTTTTCATCTTTTTTAGAATCTTTCAAGCAATATTTGTTTCCAAAATAAAAAAGTGCTCCAACACCAATAACTGCTGTAGAAATCAAAGCTAATCCAGCGTAATCAAAATTATCCATAGAAGATAAGTTCGAATAAAGTTCATTAAAATCTATCATTTTTTATCTTGAAGTAATTTTAAGAATTTTTAAATATATACCTCTAATTTAATTAATTAAAATCCATATTTTTTACAAATCTGCCTTATTTGACAGATGAAGCAATGCATCTGTATTATTTAACAATTGAATTAATGCGCAATCTTTCCCCTGTCCTTTTATCCTTTTTGATTGCTCTACAGAATATAGAGCCTTACAAAAGTAATTTACTGCATAACCAATAATTTTACTTGGAATTTCTTCTTTCACAACAGCAAAATTATTACGTTCTGTATAGGAATTATAACTTTTACAAATTTTTTCTACAGGGCAAACTAAATCTTTCTCGCTTCTCATCTCACTCCTCTTTATCACTCACGCCACCAGCATTAACATAATAAACACATTCATTATCTGGAAGGTTTGGGCTATCAATAAGTTTAGCTACTCTTGAACCTTGTTTTCCTCTCCTTAGATATAATCTATATGTTGATGCATGCCCCACAATATTTCCTCCGATAGCAGTTGTTGGATCTCCAAACATCTGCGCAGGATTTGCCATGACCTGATTTGTAACATACACTGCCAAATTATAAGTTTCAGCTAACTTCATTAAATCATGTAAATATCTGTTTAGTTTCTGTTGCCTGTCTGCTAATTGTCCTCTTCCTGAAAATTCTGCTCTAAAATGCGCTGTTAAAGAATCTATAATCAAAAGTTTTATTGGCTCCCCTGCTTTTACCATTTCATTTATCTTTTCTAAAAGAAGCATTTGATGATCTGAATTAAATGCTCTTGCAACAAAAATGTTTTTCAGGACTTTCTCTGGATTTGCACCAATGCCTTCAGAAATTTGTTTTATTCTTGCTGGTCTGAAAGTCCCTTCTGTATCAATAAATACAGCCTTACCATTAGCACCACCCTGCTCAACTGGTAACTGAACTCTGACTGCCAAAGTCAAGCCCAGCTGAGTCTTACCAGAACCATATGCTCCAAAAGCTTCTGTTATAGCTCTGCTTTCAATTCCTCTTCCTCCCAAAAGTTCATCAAAATTTTTACTTCCTGTTGTTATATATGAAACATTAGACCTTCTCTGAGCATATTCAACTCCATCCTGAAACCCTAAGTCCAGCATCTCACGTGCAGCCTGTATAGCTTTCCTAGCAACAGCAGGGCTTACACCAGAGACATCAGAAATTGTAGCAGGACTTGAAACAGCCAAAGACATTAAATCAAATATTCCTGCTCCTTCAAGTTTAGCAGCAACAGCTGGTCCTATTCCAGGTAAATCCATTAAACTTAATTCTTTATCACCTTTCTTTTTAGATTTCTTTTCTTCTTTCTCTTCCAATTCTTCAGTTTCTTTTTCTTTAGGCATGCTTAACTCCACATATTTCCTCTAATTTATTTTTTGTATTGTTAATCTTTTCATCAGAAGATGCAAAAATAACTCCATTTAGTTTAAGATATTCTCTTGAACCTCCTAAAATAAAGTTTATATCTAAATAAAAATCCTTTTTTAAGATTATCTGATTAAAAACAATTCGGTCATAATCATTATCCATAACAGTATTTTGAAAGGAATGTTTTAAGTGTAATGCGTCTTGACCAAGGGCTTCATCAATATTCTTCATATATTCTTCAAATGAAAGATTATTTTGTGCTTTAATTGTGAAATACTCTCTAAAATCCATATTTACTCAAACCCCAACCAGTTTATAAAGATTATTTGTGTAATAAATATATATTAAACACTTATCAGTTTACCTGTAATCTATAAACAATTCAAGAACAAAGAACTTAAGTTAATCTATAATTTCCTTTTATAATCTTATTTGGATGTACTACGAATCCTGTTTTTTTAACATCACATTCGACTATTTGTCTTTTAATTTCTGCTCCTCTCATTTTAACAATCTCTAATGCTCTACCTCTAACACTGTTATTAAAAAGAACATTATAAATTGCAATTATTCCATCTGAAAGAAAAGACACTGCTTCTCCCTTCTCAATAAACGTTGCCCCTATATGTGTAGGATTTGCAGTTTCCCTAATTAAAAAAGATGTTATTTCATGGCTCTCAAGATATCTAAAAAGCTGCTCCATATATATTCTGAATCTGTTTTCTTCTCCAGCAAAAGCACTTGCAATACTAGATAAAGAGTCTATAAAAACAATATCTGGTTTAAACTCTGTAGGAATTAAAACTGGTTGAACATCAATAAGCAATTCTTTTTTTGCTTCTGAAAGCAAAGCTTCCACACTTCTAGAAATATCAAGGGCATTAAATCTTTTTATATACAAAAGCCCTTTTTTTTCATACTCTTCAACATCTAATCCAAAATTTTTAAGATGACTTTTTAATCTATATTCTGGTTCTTCAAAACTCATATAAAGAACTTTTTTCCCCTTTCTACAGGAATTAACTCCTACATTCAAACAAAAGATTGTTTTTCCACTACCAGGACCACCTTCGACAAGAATAGCATTTCCTTCTGGTATACCTGGCTTAATCAACTCATCAAAACCAGGGATATAAGATTTTAAGAATTCCTGTTTAAATTCTTTTTCTCCTCTTTTCATAATAGAATATAAACTATTTAGTTTAAAAAACTATTTTTTTGTTTTTAAAGAATATATTCTTTCAATCAAACCAAAATATCTCTTAAATCTTTTTTCTTTTTTAGTTTTAAAGTATAATGTAATTAAAATTACAAGAATAAATATAAACAGTAATGTAAAAAATATAAGACTTGGAAAATAATCGGAAAAAGAAATTACATCCGAAACAACATTACCGGATATATTTCCCCTAAACAACAAAGAGAACAAAGCAAACAATGAAAATAAAAATAAAAGTACATATTTCTTTCTTTTATTGCTCTTCAAATATTTAATAAAACTATTTTTATTCGTTCCAGATAAACTCTTGAAATATTCTGTTTCAGAATAATGAACAAAATTTCCAAAACTAGCGGATACTCTTTGTTCTAACCTTATAAGTCTCTCAATAAGGTCCATAGATAGAAAGTCTTCTTTCTCTTTTTTAGTCATCTCATTAAATTCTTTCATCTTTTATGTGGATTTCTCAATTTTATTAAATCCTCTCTTAAAAGAGGGATTTGTCTATCAATATCTCTAACAAATTCTGCAAATTTTTTGGTTCTTAAATTAAAATTACCTTGAGAAATAACTCCTTTTTGAAAATAATCCAATTGAGTTTCTTTCATAAGATCTTGTATTGTCTTTCTTCTTAATTCTAGATTTTTTATATTTCTCTCTATAATAAAAATCTTTATTTTTTTGTTAAATATAAGAAAGAAAAGTAAGATTAACAAAGTAGACACCAGAATGATTATCCAGTTCTTTTCAATGAATCTCTTAAAACTTCTTGTTGTTGATTTATAAAATAAATTTAATTTTGTATTAGAAGACTTAACAACACTAATCTCCTCATATGCCTTATTTATCAATTCCGGAACTCTTTCATATCTCTCACTATCTATCTCTTCTTCTATTTCCAAAAATAATTTTTCAATACTAGAAGAATTCATATCTGGAGTTATAGATGCTTCATAAAATTTCTTTAGTGAAGAGTACTTATCTTCCACATCAAAAGCAAAATTTCTTATGTTTGCTATTTCTTCACAATATGGAAAAACTAAAGAAAAATCAACAGATTTTCCATTCTCAAACAAAATAATTTGGGCATCATAGATGCTTTTGGCTTTAATTAAAAGATCTTCAACCCTTTGATAATTAAAGTTATTATCTTTAAGCTCATTTAAGGTTATCTCAGAATTATCTAAACATAATCTAGCTTTATCTTCTAAAGCTAACTCTTGTTCAGCAAATATTAAGTTAAAACTCAAAATAAAAAAGATAAACAAACATAATCCTTTTATATTATTAATACTCCTCATCTAAATATCCTCCTAAAAGAATTCCTTTTCTTAAGAGAATCTTGAGCATCTAAGAAAACAATCTTCTCTTCAACTTCATTTAATCTTGAGGCATAACTTTTCATCATATTCTCATAAACTCTTGTTTCGACTTTAGCCTCTTTTAAATAACGTATCTGAATTTTTTTCATTATCTCTACAAGTTTTGTTCGTTCTTGATTTAAAGCACTTCTCTTGGATTTTAATTTTATAAGGTTTGCAAGTTTGGCTTCCACGCTTATTTTATCTTGTATAACCTCACTTAATTTATTTTCATATTGGTGCATTGCCTCCTGATATTCTTCCATAGAAAGTTTATTTCTCTGGAAACAGTCTCTCTGAACAACCTTCATAAGCTCAAGTAACAATTTCTCTTCCTCCTCCAGTAGTTTAAGTTTATTCTTATACAAAACTCTTCTGCTAATTAAAGAACCTCCAAAGCCAAAAATAAATAATCCCATTAATATCTCTAAATACTGTAAAGGATTATTTCTAATCTCATAAATAAGATTAAATTCTCCTTTAACTTCAAGCGCATAACTTAATCTTGCTTCATCTAACCTTTCCAATGCCATGAGATAATCTCCTCTTTCAAATGCTACTTCTGCTATAAATAATAATTTCTGAGTTTCAGTAACATCTATCCCCCTTCTTTTTGCATTATAAATACTAGAATTTAATTCTTCTATAATCTGCTTAGAACCTACTGCAGAATCGTATATCCTAATAAGATTATCATATTTAATTTTTAAAGAGTCATAATCATAATTGTCTAAGGATTTTTTCATATCCTCAAATATACTTAATAACTTTTCAGTCTTTAAACCAGAACGATTCATCTCATCAATTATATCTTGGGATTTATTTATCAAATTTACAGCAGAATCTCTCCTTAATTCAACAACATATAAAGTAATATATCTAAACTCCTTAAAAGGTAATCTAGATTTATTTGTGATAATCTCTCCATCTATTTCAAATGAAAGAAGATATTTCCCAGAATTAAAATATTTTGGAGAAGAGATTGAAACATTTACATCAACATAAGAGTCTTTACTTAAAAAAGAAATATTAGATGGATTTATTTGTATGTACTCTGAATTTATTCCTGAAACATCCACAAAAATATTCTCTTTTGGGAAGCTTAACTTATTTTCTATTCTTAATACAAATGACTGTTCTTCACCTCTAACCAATTCTACTGTTGCTTCTGATTTATCAAATAAGTCTCCTCCTGAACCTCCACCTCCTCCTGAACCTCCACCAGAAACTTCAATTACATCAAGAGGGCAATCAATATCTTGAGAATTCCCACAAGCTTCTACACAAATTCCATCTGAAGTATAATAACATAAAAAATTAATTGAAGCTTCTTCTAAAAATCCTAAACTTCCTAAGCTATTTCTTATTTCTTCTCCAGTTAAATTTACTCCTTGAGCACTTAAATTAAATATTTGAATACCTGGAGACATACTCTCTAAATTTGAAAAACTCACTGTAGTTGTGACAGGATAAGCAATTAAATCGGAAATATTTTCATAAAATAATCCAGAGTTTGTCTGTGAAAATCCATTAGGAATCTGCCATTCAATTGTAGTATTGTATGCTGTATTTGTTTCATTTATAACAATATCTCCCATCAAATTTCTAATATATCCAGATAAGAGAAAATCAGAATTTTTTAAATAAACTACTGTTGGAAAACCAGTTATCTCTCCAAATAAATAAGGCCCTTCTTGATTTGAAATCAAAGTAGCTGAAGTAATTTTATACCTTGAATCAGATCTCTGTCTTGATTCATCAAAAGTAATTTCAAGGTTTTCTTCTTTTACTTCAGATAAAAATTCTGCTTCAACAAAAATATTTACAGATTCTTTTTCATCCAAGGAATAAATAACTGAATTCTTTAGATATTCTCCATCATAATAAACTCTCCCTTCATCAAAATTATAACTAATCCTGAAATCAAGGGAACAATCTCCTGCATACTCTTCATCACCTAAATTAGATAAATTAATTATTCCCAAATCTTTAATTTCATTCCATCCTGCAAAAGACCCTAAAGAAGAATTAACAGACCAAGAACAATCCCATGAAACTTCAACATTTTGGTCTAAACTTGTATTCATATTACCTTGCTCATCATACATTAAAAGTCTATAAGTATAGTTTCCTTCTGAATCTGGAATAAATGTTGCATTTATTCTAGTTGTGAAATTATAAGGAGTTTCATTGTAAACATCTGCGGTATTCCAAGTCCCATTTCCATTTGTCCATTCAAGAACCCCTAAATTAAAATTTGATTCTTGATCATAAATATATGCTTCAATTGTTAATGAATCTAAAGGATCAATTGAATTATAATCTCCTTTTTCAGTTATATTAACTGCCATAGGAGCTTCATCAAAAGGCATTTTTAATCCTACTTGAACTCCATCCCCATAACTCAAAGAAGGATGAGGGACACCTAAAACTCCCTGATATATCCAAGAATCTTCCTCCCAACTATAATTTGCCCAGCGAATTTCCAATCTATCTGAAGAATACCATACAAGAATAGAATTATTATAATCATCCATTGCCAAATCTATAACTGAATTCTCATAATTAATTGACCATGTTAAAGCTCCATCAACATTCACATCTTGTTCACTCCAAGAAGAACCATTATACCTCATATATTCCAAATTTCCATCTGAAGCTCTATGAACCATTAAACAATTTCCATATCTATTACATTCAATTTCTGGTCCCCCAGGATAACCAAAAGTAGTTGAATCTAAAGTAACCCTTGATTCGAAAATTGTTCCATCCCATTTATTTAGGTATACTTGAGACATATCTCCACTACGTCTAACAACAAATGCTTTCCCATTTTCCAAAGCTGCAATACTAGCTTTTGCATGTTGACCATCATCTGTTTCATCTAAAATCCCAGATTCAGAAAAAATACTTCCATTCCAAAAAGACCAAATCCAACCGGTAGTACCATCTGAATGCTTATAAAGTAAAAGTCCTGTTCCATCACTTAAAAATTCAAAATCTAAACCAGAATGATAGGAAAATTTACCATAAGTTGAGGATTCTATCCTTGTTTGAGTACTCCAAGTGCTTCCCCCATTCCTAGAAATCCGATAATACGGTACTGATGAATCAGAGATTCCCCATAGAACAATGATTGTATCTCCAAACCTTGCAACATCGTATGTGTTGTCTGTATCTGATTGATCTGCAAACATAGTTTCACTTCCCCAAGAAGTGCCATTCCAATCAAACATGTAAATATCTCCATCTGCAGCATTATAAATAAGCTTTCCATCATACAATCCAGGGCTTAAAACAAATCTTACAAGATTTGAACCTCCAGAAGATAAAACTCTAGTAGAACTAATTGTTTTATTACTAAAATTATTTCCAGTTATTGCAGTCCAAATAGGACGATAACTTGCATCATTCCAAGTCACAAACGCATCAGAAATAGAAGTCTTCATACGAACAATAACAGAAGTATTTTTCCAAGTACCATTAACCACACCATCTGAAACCATTGCAGAACATGTCCAAATTTCATCTGTTCTAGTATTATCACTGCTCATAATTAATTCATAACTTTCGGAATGACTTGCAGGAAAATTTCCTGAAGATTGTAAAACCCCATCTTTATACCACGTATAGTACGCAGTTAATCCGGTGGGGACTTCTGGATTAATAACACTTAAATTACAAATTAAATCATCCACAGATAATGGAAATGAATTTTCAAAATGAAGAGAATTTCTAGGAGTAACAACATAAAAACTAACATTAGAACTAAATACTTGTCCATTTCCATCATTTGCAGAACAAGAAAAAGTCCAAGTATCTCCTCTAGAAGTTTTGTTTGAAAACAAAGTATCTGCTAAAATAGATGTACCATTAGCAAATCCAGAAAAATTACCTGAATAATTATACAATCCATTTCTATACCATCTATAAACATAATTAACAGATTCGTTATCTAAATCCAAAGAAGAACAATATCCTTGAACAGATTCATTTTTAAAAACTTCGTCGTCGCTTAAAATAGCAGTTACTTCAATTGGAAGTGCAAACATCTCTTGATTCAAAGGAACAAGAGCTACCTGAGCACTATCCCCATATTCAATGTCTGAAGTAGTATAAGAAATAAAATCTTGTCCTTGTGTCCAACTATCTGTTGACCAATTGTAAGTTGCATAAAGAACATCAACTTCCGACTCATCATACCAAATCAAAAAAGCGTTCCCTTCATCATCTACCTGAATATCATTTGGAGCCTGCGCATGAGAATCACTCCAAGAACTTGTTCCATCAATGTCTATATTGGGTAATCCAATCCATGAACTCCCATTATATCTCATATACTCTTGTTCATAAGTTGAATCAGTCCAAACAGCAATACACTGCCCATTTCTATTACAATCAATTGTAGGGCCATTATGATCATCTCCATTTGTAGAAGTGTCTAAATAAACATCATCACTAAAACCGCTTCCATTCCAAGAATAAACACGAGGATTTGAATTCTGATAAATTAAAAAAGCCCTTCCTTCAGGAAGAATAGATAAATCAGCCCTACCTACTGCTCCAGTATTAGAATCCAAAACAATTCCTAAATGTTCCCACCCTGTACCATTCCAATAAGCATAAGCCCATCCTATCCCTGAATCATAAGACTTCCAAATAGCGATACCAGTTCCATCATCTAAAAATTTAAACTCTAAAGTATTCCCATATCCAAATTTATTATATGCAGAAGGAATAAATTCTTCACTACTCCAAGTAGTTCCCCCATCCAAAGAAATTGAATAAACAGGAGGTTCATCATCTAAATCACTATCTCCCCAAATAGCAATTAAAGTATCTCCATATCTATCAACAGAGATTGAACCTCTACGATTTGCAGCACCTTGATTCTGCATTTCGGCCCAATTAATCCAATTAAATTTGTAAATTCTTAAATTATAACCCCCATCTCTAAAAACAACATGGGCTTCACTTCCATCTTCATTGAAAACCATAGGAGCACGCCCAAAATAAGAACCCATATCTGAATTATATATAGCTCCTTCTCCAACCAATCTTTTCTCAAGCATTTTTCCCCAAACCAACCTATTGCTAGAGTTTCTGTAATTAATTAAAGCTCTATCAATTGAAAGTTCTCCTCTAACAAATACACTTGAATTAAAATAATTTGTATATACGCTATCATTAAATCTTAAACTGCAGACCCATATATCATTTTCAGTAGTATTTCCAGAAAGCAAAGAAATAGAATATTGAGTATTATTATTTATAAGAAAAGAATTGCTAAAATTAATTTTTCCGTTTTTATACCAAACATATTCTGCAGTAATACCCAAACTAGAAGAATTACTTAAAACACTAAAATTACAACTAAGGTTTTGTGAAGAAATAGGTATGGAAGGATAAACCTGGAGATTAGTTGAAATTATTTCTGAAGAAACAAACCCACTTAAAAATATTAAAAATATCGAACATAAAATTAAACCTCTTTTCATTATATTGATAGGTAAAATACATTTATAAAATTAATTCAAATTAAAAAAATTATTTCTTCTCAAGTTGAGAGATTAATTCATCCAAATTAACTTCTTTAACTCCATCAACTATGAATTCTTCATTATTGAAAAAATTATTTTTTCTTACATTACCTGAAAAAACCATTTCTTTTCCAAGAATCGCTTCCATCTGATAAGGTAATCTCTCAGAGTTCTCTAAATCTTTAAGTCCTATTGAAGAAAGAGTTTCGTTAAATAAAACTGCTCTCATAGTCTCGGTTCCATCATCTAAAACCAAATTGATTAAAGCTCTTCTATCTGTTGGAACTCCCTGTGCTTTTTCTTCTTCAGTTAGTTTCTTTCCTGTTTGTTTATTGACTTCAAAAAATCTTGGCTGAAACGCCTGAACAATAAAAGCTCTTACAGATAATTGATCCCCTAATTTAAAGTCCTTTATGTTTTTCTCTCTAACTACTCTATCTGTTTTAACTTCTCCAATCTCTTTTGTGCTTTTCTTGAATTCAGAAAAACTTCCAAGATGCATTTCATTCTCTCTCATAGAACCATTAGCGATATCAACTACATCTCCTTCACTTATCTCTCCACGTTCAAACAAAGAAATATGGTTTGTATCCCATAAAACAACTTTGATATTAGAAGTCTCATCTGCTAAAACAAAATTAAGAACTTTACCCTCTTCCCCTTTTTGTGTTTTAAATGTCCTTACAGGAAAAAGTGAAACGATTTTTCCAGAAATATTTATTTTTCTCATACCTGGAAGAAGTTCTTCTATCTTAAGTTTCTCGTTTTCAAAATTTATTCCCAATTCTGCAGCAATTATCTGAGCAGCACCCTCTTGGCTTATTAAACCAGATAGTTTAGCCCTTTTAGCTTCTATCTTCCTGGTAACTTCTTCGTTACTAAGTCCAGAATGCTTTGCAATTTTATCAACAACTCTTTCATAATTTCCAAGTACCATCTTCAGAAAAAACCATTACATTTTATAAGTATTTTGATACTAAAAATAAAAACAACACTTCTCAAAATATTTATAAACCTACTCAATTAAACTAAAATATGGTAGGAATAAACGGAGCAAAATACAAGTTAATGCCAGAATCAACAGAAGTAGATTTAAATGAAATCCAAGAATCTGCAAAAAAAATAGTTGAAGAATTCGGAGGCAACAACAAAGAATATTCTATTGAAGATATCGCATTTGGATTAAAAGCCGTAATCGTTTTCTTTTTTTACCCTGACGACAAAAATATAGATGTAATGGAAGAAAAACTCTCAAAAATACCGAAGGTGGCATCAGTCCAATTGATTGACATGAGAAAGATTGCTTAAATCTACAAAAACCTTATTAATTAGCATTTTCTTAAATATTTATGACTTCCAATAATAAACAAATATCAGATTTAAAACAACAAATAATAAATCAAATAGAATCCAGTTTCCCTGAAGACAAAAAAGAATATGCAATTAAAAAAATAAAAGAAATGAATGAATCTGAATTTATTGAATTTTTGAAAAACAATAAATTAATAGGAAACAATGAAAGCTCTACTGATTCAGAAAATTCTTACGAAGAACAAACAAAGACAACCCCATTTAGATTAATTGTAGAAAAGAAAATTCCATCTTATATAATAGAAGAAAACAAACTTGCTATTGCTGTTCTTGAGATAAATCCGGTATCTAAGGGACATATCATAATAATACCGAAAAAACCCATTTCAAACCCAGAAAAAATACCTAAACAAATAAACACTTTTGCAAATAAAATATCCAAAAAATTAAAACTAAAATTAAAACTAAAAGAGATATCAATAATTCCTTCTTCTGTGTTAGGAGAAAGCATAATAAATGTAATCCCAATTTATTCCAATGAATCAATTAATTCTCCAAGAAACAAAGCTTCAGAACAAGAATTAGAGGAAATAAAAAATATTCTAAACGAAAAAACAGTTACGAAAAAACAAAATAAGCCAATTGATAAAAAAATAGAAGAAAAGAAAATAATCATACCTAAAAGAATACCTTAATTCCTTCAAATAAAAAATAAGAAATCAAAATAAAAACATAGCTTATCAAGAAAACCGGGCTAAAGGGTATTCCCTCTCTTATTTTAACTTTTTTCTTGTGCATTCTTAAAAAATCTATTTCACTCTTGTTTAATCCACCCCATCTTGCTTCAATAACTCGCTTTCCTATTTTTATATTAAAATAAAGCCAATCTCCTTCTGTAAGAAGCCTTGATTCAACTTCTTTAACCATACATGCTTCATCTATTGCTTTTGCAGAAAAATAAATATAAGGAGAAATGAAAAACAAGATAGCAAGATAAAAGAAAAGGGAATTAACAAAAGACAAAAAAAGTAATAATGTTCCTAAAACAACAAGTAAATAAAAAACATTTTTACTTTTCTTTATTTGTTTTGAAAACTCCTTGGTAAAGTTTTTCCTATGTTTTATTGCTAAAGCAACTCCAAAAATTACACCATAAATTGCACCAACAACTAAAAAGAATAAAAGAAATTCCAAGAAAAAATATAAGTTAGAAGGGAAATTATCAAACATAGGAAGCACAGCCCCTAAAGCAATCATTAATTTAGCATCTCCTCCTGCAAATACTCTTCCATAATAAAGAAGATTCCCCACAATAAAAAATATTGCAAAACCAATAATTCCCTGGTAAAAGAAATTGAATCCTTCTTCTGTAAACAAAGAAAAGAAAAACCTGAATGCTAAAGCAAAGATCACAAAAGAAAAATTAAGCCAGTTTGCTATTTCTCTTTTTCTTAAATCTTGCACAACTGCAAATATAATCCAAACTAAACTAAAAACTATCAAAAACACCTCTTCTATTGCCATCAACAAAAGTAGTAAATTTAATTTATAAATTTACTTAAGTTCAACAACTCTATATTTTCCACCTTTTCTATAAGGATGTTTCTTTTTTTCTTTACGTTTATCTTTTCCTTTATTTCTTCTTTCAGAAGCAGCAGAGTTAGACATTTTCAAGTATAAATAAATTCAATCAAAATTTAATTAAGGGCAAGTTATCGCAGGACAAGGAGAAATTCCATATCCTCTTGATACATATTGAGGTTTAGTAGCTAAATCATTACAATTAGCTTCAAACTTATCATTTTCCCCATCCTTAACTTCTCTCATAATAGAACAATAATCATATACTGCATTTGTAGAACAAGCAGTTGTACAAGCAGTAGCAATATTGTTTAAATTAGTTCCCCCCCCTATCCATGGAACAATTTTATCCCATCCAAGAACAAATCCTAAAACCAATACAACTAGTATAATAAGCCCCAAAACAAGAAGCACTATTGTGCTTATACTCATACCTTGACCTTTTTTGTTTATCATCTTCTTTTTGTTATTTAATAATTTATTTACTCAACACTTATTTAAAAACCTTTCTTTCAATATTTTTAATATAAAATCTATCTGGGATTATATTCAACAGAAAAAATTATTCTTTCTTTAAACCAATCAAAACCCCATTCAGGAGACAACTTCGTAACTTTTTTATAAAGATAAATATGATTAAGCTGACCTTCTTCTATTTGTGCATTTGCATTCTCCATTATCTCAATACCTACAAAAGATTTATTCACTTTATAAGAAACATAAATAAAACTAATTAAAGCTAAAATACAAACTGCAAAAACGCCTATAACTAAAACAGTTAAAGGAATATCTCCTCTTTTATCTTTTTTTATAAAAGGTAAAATTGAAAATTTTAAATTTTCTTTTTTATCCATCATCATATACCCCTTCTTTGGAAATCCAAAGATTTATTCTATTTTTATTCTCTGAACTAATAGAGTAAGCCATTTCTGTCTTAAGCTCTATCCAGTCAACCGATTCTTCTGAATTAACTTTAATATCTGCTTTAAACGACTTTAATTTAGATAAAGAAACAGAAATAAACAAAAATACAATTAAAATTCCAATTAATATTATTGTTGCTATTATCCAAGTAATAGTTTCACCAACTTGAGCTTTCTTATTTTCTAACATTTTTTTCAGATTTACCTACCCCGGATAAAATTTTAATTAAATATTGATTCTTTCCGCTATCAACAGCATAAAACCTTCTTTCCTTACATTTAACTAATCTAAGATAATCTTTAGAATTACTTTTTTCAATAAAACACTCTCCTTTCCAATTAAGATTTCCATCTGAGATTACAAACTCTGGATTAACTAAATCCTGTACACTGTAAAATTCAATATCATAAAAATATTGTATCTGGTTTTCATCTGCATACCCTTCTTCAACATTAAAGGTAATTCCGCATCTATCTGTAAAATATGTTCTTATAACTGGATTAAACTTCCCATTCAAAAAAAGATTCTCTTCAATTAAACCATTCCTAGAAATGCAATGTGCTAATTTCTGCGCAAGCAATTCTGCTTCGATTTCTCTAACATCTGAAGGAGCACCATAAAAAACATATACCATTGCAAAAACCCCTCCAGCCACAAGAGTTAAAACAACAAACCAGTAAATTGAGAGAATTTTATCTGCACCTTTTTTATCTTTTTTTATAAAAGGTAAAATTGAAAATTTTATATTTTCTTTTTTATCCATTTGAATTAACCCCTTTTTCTTGTACAAAAAATAAATACATCCCAGTATATTTTCCTTTACTATCTTTAATTGCCCTAGAAGAAACTTCCACATCATTAAAAAAAGAATAAGAATATCCGCTCTTTTGAGTTAATTTAACTCTTACAACATTCCCATCTATTTTAACTGCTTCTGAAAAATCTATTCCTCTTGATTCTGCAAGTTTTCTTGCTTTTTCCATATCTAATTGAATTATCATAACTGGCTTTGCAGAATCAATAACCATTGCTATCTGTTTTGAATACGCTTCTTCCAAAACAATAGCACCTCCTCCCTGCCTTAATAAAAACAAAACAAGAATTGAAAGAAAAAGTAAATTTAAGATTAAAAAAACAATATTCTCCACTAAAATAGTTCCTCTTTTATTCATAATAAAAACATGAAAATCTTATTAATAAAATTATCTAAGCGGTAGTTATTATCTCATCGCAACTTAATAAATCAAATTCATTTGAAGTTGCTTCTTGAATTGTAGGGACCATAAATTTATTGTTTATGCCGTCTCCATCAACAACTATTGCTCCTATCTTAGGAGAAAGTAAATCAGAAAATTGAATTCCTCCTTCTCCAATAACTGCTCCTCCTGCTACATTTCCTGCTAAAATAGTAAAAACAGTTGCAACGCCAAGCCCTCCCGTAGCTGCACCAATAACTGCTACTCCTCCAATGACTGCTCCTCCAAGATACCAAGTATACCTATTAACTTCACTTGTAATTCCCATAACTATAAAATACGGCTTATTAAATTCAATCTCTCCAAAAGTAACTTCTTGCCCTGCTCTTCTAGATAAATCTCTTTTTAGTCTCTCTATATCCTCTCCTCCAAAAAGATATGCGGCATAACTTTCATCTTTATCAGGCATCTTAGTTTTAGAAAGATAAGCATAAAAATTATCCTGATTTATTTTTCCATCTATTCCTTCTAGATTTTCTAAGCTGTTGTCCAAAACTAATTGAGTACAAATTGAACAATAATTTTTCTTTTTCCATGCCGGATCAACATAATTTATTTTTCCCTCTCCAAACATCCACCAACAATCAGCCATCTTTTCTGCAAGAACAGAATAAACTTCTTCTTTTGTTTTAACTTTAATAACATCTGGTTTAATCATCTTTTCGCAACTTCCGTCTTCGCTTATGCAAATATACTCTCTTGAACAATCTAAAGGAGTTACAGCATCAGGAAGTTTTGTTCCCCTCATAACAACAGAATTGTGACAGATCTCTTTATCTGACTGAGCAAAAAAATCAAATCCCACAATCAGAAGAAGAATAACAATAAAACTAACTATTAAAATTATCAATAAAACAATCTGCTGTGTAGTTATTTCTCCTTTTTTTTCAATCATTTTATGCAACACCCATTTTTTTAAGTAAAGCTATAATCCCTACAATAGCCAGACCAAAAAAGATTATCCAGATTAAATACTTTATTACCTCATCAAAACTCATATTCTCTCCTCTATGAAAACTTTGCCGCTTTGTTTTTTAATTTCTAAAAATAATGCGCTCCTACCTGAACCAATCTTCAAGTTAATTTCAGATGCTGCAAGATTAGGAACAACTAAACAAACCCCTTTATCATCACATTTTTCAGCACGAGAATTAATTTTTTCAATAAGTGGTTTTTGACAGATACATAAACACCTCTGATTTAAACAGGAATTAGGTCTCTCCTGTCCAACAAAACTATATAGATACCACCCAGAAGGTTGTGAAATATCCTTTACTTCCTCATCTCCTTCCTTTAAAGATAAAATAATAGCTTCAATACTTCTCGAATCTTCATCAGTAACAGTAAGGACTTCTTTAGCTTGATTCAATTTTTTATCAGAAGAATTAGTATTATATAATGCAGCTAAAAGATAAACTAAAAAAAGTACACATATAACTGCAATAATTATTTTCAATGTTTCTTCTGCCAATAAAAAGCCTTTTTTATTAAATGGTATCATTTCACAAAAATAGTCCCATAAAAAATTTACCTGTGGAATTTACCCCTACATTTTTAAATAAATCTATTACATTATTACTAAAAAAATAATAAATTCCATAAGAAACAGCAGCCACAACCACAATACCTAACAAGATTTTAATTAAATTCTCTATAGTAAGTTCCATTATCCTCTCCTAAAAATATTTTTAATTTGGTCTATCAAAGAAACTCCTTTTTCTCTAAGAAAAAATATTGAAATCATAACCACAACTAAAAGAACCAATGCAATCAAGAGCCAAGGAAGATATTCTGATACCACTCCTTTTTTACATTTATTTTTCATAGATAATATAAAAAAACATAGTTAATAAAATTTACTTAAATAAAAATTAGTTTAACCTCCCATTCCCCCTATAACTATAATCGAAAGTGCAAAAAGAGCTAAAGAAGAGAAAAATGCTGTTAAAAAGTAAAACACAATGCCTTTTTTAAGATTCTGTCCTATCTTGTTTGTCTTCTCCAGTTCATCTTCTCCTGAATCTATTGTAACCAATGTTCCAGTTAAAATAAATATTACTTCTATAAGATAAACACCAATTGCTATCTGCAAATAATAAGGAGGAATCATGTCCGTAACATTAAACATAGATAGAATTTGGGTAAGCTGAGAAGACAAGGATGCATCTATACCTGCAGAATCCATGAACGTTTCCAAAACATTAAGAATAGAAGTAATCATCAAAGCTAAACCTATTACTATTCCTGAAAGTAAAGGTGCCAAAAAAGTCATGTTACTTTTCATTTCAGAAACTATCTCAGCTAAGATATCTTTTAGACGTTCAGTTATTTTTTGTATATTTTTAACATACTCTGAGATACTCATTAAACTTACTGCTGCTATTTTAAGTCCTTTCTTGGAAGATTCCACAAGAACTCTCATGCTAGTTGCAATTAAATCTGAAGGATAAAACAAGATAACTCCTCTTCTAGAATCAAAGATAGATTTCTCTACGCTCATACCCATTTGTTGAATATTATAATTGACTCTTTTGAAAAATTCTCCGGTTATAAGCCCTTTAGAAGATTCTGCAACTTTGCCAAAAACAAGTTCAGGAGGAGTTCCATCCCCTAATCTATTTCCTAACTGAAATAAAGAATTATTAAATTCTCTCTCCAATTGATGAGTCTTATTTCTTTCAACAATTATATTTTCTGTTTTATCTTTATAAGCTATTGCAAAAAACAAAGCTACCCCCAACGGAAAAAACAAACTTAAAAAAAGAGAAACAGCTCCAAAAGGTCCAGCAAAGCCATTTTCTGTTGCTTTAAAATCAAAAAGCATTATCTGCGCTGCTCCTTCAAACTCCAAACCTAAATCTGCAAAAGAATAATCTTTCTGTAATCCTAAAATATCTGGTATAGGGGTATATTGAAAAATTAAAGGAAGCAAACTTAAAAGAATAAATGGAAGACAAATTAAAAAAGCATAAACATAAGGCCCATTTGATTTATATTGAGGATATAATGGATTTTTTTCAAGATAAGAAGTTTCACCATGTCCTCCTGGTCTTAAAGCGAGTATCTTATCCAACATAAAAAATGCTAAAAAAGGAATTATCATAGTGTATAAAATAAAAACATGAGACCATTTTATCATTCCTTGAACCATTGCAGATGCTAAAGGGATTAAAGCAATTCCCAAGATAGGGAGCATTATTGCAAGCATGTATACATTAGTTAATGGAGCCTTCACATCATGAGTAAATTTAAGCATCTTATCATAAACCCCATCTAATACTACTTGAATTGCTTTTTCCAAAGTAGATATTCTTCTGACTCTATCTGGCTCATACAAGCTGCTCTCAATTAAATGAAATGATTCTATAAATTCAGTTGAATACTCTCTCCATCCTTCAAGATAATGATCCAAACTCTCTTTTATCGTTGGAAATTTCCCTATTTCAACATTATAAAATATTTTTTTAAAATCCAATGCAAGAGGATATTGCAAATGTTCAGAAGCGAATGCTATTGCTTTCTCTAAATTAGCTGTATGCCTCATGTATACTACAACGTAAAGTATTGCTGGAACCATTTGAGAAGAAGCTTTCAATCTCCATTTATTAGCAAAACGAGCAGGATAACCACTAAAATAATAAAACAAAAACATAGCTAAAGAAAGTATAAGAACAAAAAATAAAAGGGGAAAATCTCCTGCTTCGCTAATGAACATATATGCAAGAGAAAAAAGCAAACCCATAAAAAAAACAACAACAAAAACTACAACACTCAAAGTTATTGCCTGCCAAGGTTCAATATTCATATGTGCTATCTCAATATCCTTTTTTATCTTTTCTTCATCTTTTTTAGAAGGATTAAGCTTAACAACGCTCCCAAGGGTATTACACCATCTTTCATAATTAGTAAATTCTTTTTTGGTCTCTTCTTTAAATCTTAAATAAGCCCTACTGTCTTTGGTTGTTACAATATCAGTTGTATTTATTTGTCCTTCAATTTTCTTACCGTAATTTGCAAGAATTTCATCAACACTTGGTTTTTTATATGGCGGCATAATTCCCTCTTTATTTTAATTTCATTAATCAAAAAGAATTAATAAATCTTTGGAGAATTAAAAAAATACATAATTTTTATATTAAGAAAATTAAATAACATTTTTTTTAATTTCTTTATTCAACCATTCTTGCCATGCCGGGAAAACTCTTTCTCCAACAGGCAAACCAATTTCTTGAATAATTTCATCTGAAATTCTATGGAAAGCATGATTAGATAATGTATTGAATTTAGACTCCAATAAATCCATGTTTTCTATTTTCTTTGAAACCTCTGCTATCTCTTTTTTCATTTTAGCCCTTAAAAGAATATTATCATAAACAGCATCCCAATTTCCTGCCCATCCTTTTACATTAGAAGCAACATTTTTTATTATTTCACTATCTCCATTTATTAAATCCTCTGTTGGCTCAACTTCGTCTTTTTCAATATTATATTTCATTAAATCAACAAATCCTTTTTCTGCAAGAGGATCTTTAGTCCAATGTTTTCTTACTTCAGAAAGTTGAATCAATCTCTTCCATGAATGCAATCCATCTGGAGATTTAATTGGATTGCAAACTACTATTGAATCTGTAGCTTTAAAACTAGTAATAGGAACTCCTAAATCATTAACTACTCTATCAAAAACACCATAGGGGGATGCACCGTGAATTGTACCTGCAACAACATTTGCAAGAGCTCCAACCCTCATAGCTTCATAAAGAGCTTTAGCCTCAACGCTTCTCACTTCTCCAATAATTAAGCAACTATCTCCAAGTCTTAAACTTGTTCTTATACCATCATCAGCAGAAACTTCTGTTGTTGTTTTCAAAAGAGCAGAACGCACTTTCATTCTTAAAATATCATAACCCAATTTTCTTAAAGAATCAACAGGCAATTCCAAAGAATCTTCTATAACAATTATCCTGTGCTTTGGAACAATTTCAAGCATTAAACTCCCAAGCAAAGAAGTTTTACCTGAACTTCTTGTTCCTGCAACAAGCAAAGTTCTTGCACCATCAATTAAAAAACTTAAAAGTCCTGCTGCAAAAGGATTAAGCATTTTATTATTAACAAAAAGGGGAAGAGTCCACGGGCTCTCTCTGTGTCTTCTTATTGAATAAGCTAAACCATCACAAGATAATGGGGGCTGAACTATTGAAATTCTTGCTCTTAAATTTCCAATCTCAAGCTGAGTATCTAAAATAGGATTTGCCTCATCTAATGGCCTTCCAGAAATCATTCTGAATTTTGCTGCCCAAGAATCTGCATCTTCCTGACTAGGAAGAATATTTGTAACACATTCGTCATATTCCTGGTGTCTCACAAAAATAGGAGTTTGAGGAATAGGAGCATTCAATGAAATATCTTGAAGATTTTTATCTTGAAGCAATACCTCAACAACACCAAAACCAATAGTATGCCTTACCAAAATGGAGGCAAGTTTATTAAGGGAAGAATAATCCAATTTAACTCCCTTTGTCTGGGATAAATCTCTTATTAAATCACGGGCAATATTCATAAAAACCTGTCTTATCCTCTCAGTATCTGTAAATTCCTCTGCCTTTGGTTGATGTTCTATTAAAACACTTCTTGCTAAATTTAAAATTGAACTTTGATCTTCAGTAAGAGTATTTTCTGGAGGAACAAGATGATAAATTAATTTAGCTTCATCTTTTCTTCTTAAAATAGTTACAAAGGACTCATCATGTTCTCCATTTGAAATTTTATATTGTGAAATTATTTCTGCGTCAGAAGGTAAATCTGAAACTAATCTGGTAAATGTAAAATTAGCTATAACATCTGGACTAAAAAAATTATTGTAAATCTCTCTGTCGCCTCTTCTATAGTCTTTAACAAACTGTTGAAATGACTGAATAAGTTTTGATTTAGAAAACATCTCCAAAATTTTCTCTATAAGAGAAATATAATTTTTCTGATCCAATCTAAGAATACCTGTAAATTTATCTGCAAGAATTTTAGCTTCAAGTAAAATTTTTCTAAGATGAAAATATGCTGCAAACGGATCTTTCTTAAGAAGATATAAAAAAGAAAAAACTTCATTATATCTTTTAGGAAAAAATTCTGAATTAGAAGTTATCAATTTCTCTTGACTTAAGACTCTCTCCTGTTTAATGAGAAAAACATACAGCTGAGCTATTTCTAAAAGATAACCTGTTTCCCTAAAATCATAATTGTAATTTTTTTGTTGAACAAAAACAATCCTGGATGCATTAGGATTTTCAATCAAAGAGTCAATTGTCCTCTCCATAACTTCAGGATGCTCTGAAAGACTAGGAACATAAGGAGCCCCCATATAATTGATATATAAGACATCCTCTCCCCCTTCTCTCTTAACTTCATGAGAATAAAGTGCTTCACCTTTTTCAAATTGCATAATCAAAAAAATAGTTTGGAGTTTAAAATATTTTGTATAATCCAAACAAATTTAAACTCGCTTTACATTTAGTGAATATGGTTGAAGAGGAGTATGAAAACCAGTATTTTACAGAGATAAGCACAAAAATAAGAGATTTGGAAGATAAACAAAGAATAATAAAAGACAGAGTTTTGCTAATTGGACAGAATCTTATAGAAATGAAAGAAGAAGTGCATTCTGTTTTCTTGAGTATAAAAAAAGAAATAGAAATTTTAAAAAGAGACACAGAAAGATTAAAATCTTTTTTTGAAAGTGCATCTTCAGAATTTTCAAAATTTGCAAAAAAGGAGGAAGTTGAGATACTTTCAAAACAAGCTAAAATGTTTCAACCACTAGAGTTTGTAACAAAGGCAGATTTAGAAAAATTAAAAAACAACTAAAACATTAAATAAAAAATGGGAACATTAGAAGATATAAACAATATGAAAGCGCAGGGAATGGAAGATAGCGAGATAGCTAAAAATCTAAAAGAAAAAGGCGTTTCTCCGAAAGCAATTGAAGATGCATTTAATCAAATAAGAATAAAAAACGCTATTTCTGCTGAGTACGCCGGAGAAGAAAACATGGAACCTTCAATAATGAAAAATCCCCCTGCTCCTCCTGCACCTCAATCCTCTCCTTTATACACTCCGAAAACTCAAGAGATAGAACATGATTCCAGAGAGTTTTATTCTCCTCAACCAATGGCACCTCAAATGCAACAATTTGATGAAAATATGCAAAATCAGATGTACAACACAGAATACGGTCAGGAACAGTACATACCTCAAGAAGGTTATTCTGAATCACAAATGCAAGGAGGAGCATATGATACAGATACTATAATTGAAATAGCCGAACAAGTATTCTCTGAAAAAATAAAAAAAGAACAAAAACAAATAAATGCCCTTAATGAATTTGCAACTCTTGTTGAAACAAGAATAACCAATGACCATGAAAGAATAAAACGTATAGAATCTGTAATAGATAAATTGCAAATAGCTATAATTGAAAAAATCGGTTCTTACGGAAAAGACTTAAATTCTATAAAAAACGAAATGGGCATGATGCAAGAATCTTTTGAAAAGATGGTTCCGGTTTTACATGAAAGAGCTGAAGAAAAAAAGACTCCAAAAGGAAGAAGATAAAATTTCTTAGATAAATTAAAATAAATTATTAAAACTAGCAATAAAATTAAAAGTAAAATTATCTTGTAGGATTTCTAACAGGAGCATCACCTATATTCACTTTTCCACTTCCATTAAAAATTATCCAGAAAAAGCCTATTACTACTAAAACAATTACTCCTAAACTAAGCATATCTGCACCAAGGAAATTAAAAGAAATTCCACTAAACAATCCAATATTTCTTAATGGTCCCCAAGCAACAGCAATCACAGTTACTGCAACCACAATAAATAAGAACCACTTCATTCCTTTATTATCCCAATCCAAGAACATTCCACCTAATATGAGTAAGACCAAGATTATTGAAAGTGCAATACCTAATCTAGGAAAAATATCTGCAAAGAAATAAGAAACAAGATCAAATTGCAATGCCATTAATGCTACAGCCAAAGAAATAACAGCATTCACTGCTTTATTGTTTTTGAAAATATTAACAAAAGACAAAACAGAATAAATTATTGCAAAAATTAAAAGAAAAGGTAATATATATTCAAAAAGCCCCATAGCTTCCAATCTTGCAAATATTTCACCTGCCATTTTATATTGAATTTATTTTGATTTAAATATGTTTCTAACTGCTTTTTGATTTGCCTGTAGCAATCATAACTGCCAAAGCAACAGCAACTAAAACTATGAATACAACATTATTCCAAAACTTACTGCTCCAGGAAGAATTAAACAAATCATCAAAAAATCCTGATGTATCTACTCCTCCTGCCCAAAGAACTGCAAAAATTACTGCAATTAAAATAAATATTCCTATTGCCCATTTAAGTCCCTTAGGAGAATTTTCAAATATCTTTAGTCCATTCTCTCCCATAATAAATCCCCATAAAACCAAAACAACAAAAATAACAACTAATGCTATAGAAAGGAAAAGCATTAAGTTACCTGCCATTTCCTTAGGGAATACAGCAGAGACAAAAATAAAACTAATTATAAATGAGATTAAAGCATTAATCTGGGTTTTTTTATCCCCGAATAATTTTGATTTTTCAAGAACTGCAAAAAGTATAAAGAAAATAAGTAAAAAAGGATATACGAAATTAGTTAAAAGTGGACTTTGCAAAAAAGTTACTTCTTCTGCCATTACCTCTTTTCACTCCTTTTAGTCTGCAACTTCTTCAAACCCTGTATCTTGGCTTGGTAAAGCTGATTTACTTATTATGAAAACATCACTAATAGACTTAACAAATTGATGAGGTATTATAACTCCTCTTGCTCCCCCCATCAAAGAAAGAACATTTCCTCCTACTCTTATTCTCCATCCATCAATTTTGTTTTCAAAAAGATTTGCTTCTTCAACTTCTCCGAAGAATTCCCCCGAATCAGTAAATACTCTCTTCCCCAAAACCTCTGAAACTTTTTTGATTTTCATACTAGCAAATGCAATACTTTATTTAAATACTTTTCCATGCTTCATAAAATATTTCGAAGAAGACAGGATACATAAGATTTATAAAAAAAAATATCTTCTAGAAAGCATGGCAAAAGGAAAAGAACTTGCAATTATAATTCTTGTAACAGTAATTACTGCATTTTCTATAGCCCTTACAAAAGCAATTACTCTCGATCTAACCCTTTTATTGTTTTCCTTGCTAGGAGTCTTTCTTATTTTAGTGATTAATATTTTAGCTAAGAAAATCACTGCTTATTTCTTAGAATCAGAAGTTGAAATAAAACTCTGGGAAATAAAAAGATTTGGATTTAAGACAGGAGACAAATTCAAAAACTCATTCCCAATTGGAGCATTTATGCCTCTGATTTCAAAGATATTCTTTTTTGGTTTAAATGGATTTGTTTGGATGGCATCAATTGTTTTTGATGTAAAGGCAAAGGCATATCGTGCTGCAAAAAGACATGGAATTTATTCCTTTTCTGAAATGACTGAAGAGCACATAGGAAGGATAGCTGCTGTGGGAATTGTTATGAATCTTTTACTCGCGTTTATATTTTATATAATTGGGGGGGAATTTGGAATAATTTTTGCAAAACTAAATATTTGGTTTGCATTTTTTAATATGATCCCTATTTCTGATTTAGATGGAAATAAAATCTTCTTTGGAAATTTAGTCCTTTGGAGTTTCCTTGCAATAATTACATTAATTGGCTTGGGTTACACTTTCTTGCTTGTTTAAAAATATTAAAAAGAACAACTTATAAAAATAAAGAGAATTAAAAAATTAAATGGAATTTTTAGAAAAAATAAACCCTAGAAATTATCAACAGGAGATATTTGAAACTTGTAAAGAAAAAAATTGCCTGGTTGTTTTGCCAACAGGATTAGGAAAAACACTCATAGCTTTAATGTTAACAATAGAAAGAATGCAAAAATTCCCAGGAGAAAAAGTTTTATTTCTTGCTCCAACAAAACCCCTGGCAGAACAACACATTAAATATTTCAAAAAAAATCTTCCAGAACTATTTGGAGAGATGCAGCTATTTACAGGAAGTGTTAATGCAGAAAACAGAAAAAAAATATGGCAAACAGCAGATATTATTTTCTCAACTCCTCAATGTATCGCAAACGATTTAAAAAAAAGAATGTATTCTCTAAAAGATGTATGTCTTTTAATAGAAGATGAAGCACATAGATGTATAAAAAACTATGATTATAGATACATTGCAGAAGAATATCAAAATCAAGCGAATAATCCCAGAATAATTGGTTTAACTGCTTCTCCTGGGAGCGAAAAAGCTAAAATAAAAGAAATTTGTAAAAATCTCTCAATAGAAGAAGTTGAACTAAGGACAAGGGAGAGTACAGATGTGAAACAGCATTTACAAGAGTTAGAATTCGAAAAAATAATGGTGGACTTTCCTCCTGAGTTTGAAGATATGAGACATGTACTTTTAAAATTATTCAATGACTATGTATCAGAACTAAGAGAAAGAAAAGTTCTTTTTGGACCAGCATCTAAAACAGATTTAATAAATCTTCAGAAAAAAATATCTGCAACAATTATGTCTAATCATAAAAACTTCAATTACATGCAAGGTGCAAGTGCATGTGCACAAGCAGTTAAAATCCAACATGCCTTAGAATTACTTGAAACCCAAACCCTAGAAGGATTCTACAAATATCTTAAAAGTCTTTTTGATCAAGCATCCAAAAAACAAAGTAAAGGAGTAATAAAATTAGTTTCTAAGCCAGAGTTCAATTTTGTTTATTCTCAAGCTAACGAACTATTAGCAAAAAATTTTGAGCACCCCAAGATGCAAGAAATAATAGAGCTAATAAAAAAAGAAAAACAATCTAATCAAAATCTAAAGATGATTATATTTACTCAATTTAGGGAAACTGCTTCAAACATCTCAAAAAGAATAAATGAACTTCAAGGAATAAAATCCAGAATATTTATCGGACAGGCAAAAAAAGACGGAACAGAAGGATTAAATCAAAAACAACAAAAGAAAGTAATTGAAGAATTTTCAGAAGGGAAAATTAATGTGCTCTGTGCAACATGCATTGCTGAAGAAGGATTAGATATCCCAGAAGTGAATATAGTTGTATTTTATGAACCAATACCCTCTGCAATAAGAACAATACAAAGAGCAGGAAGGACAGCCAGGTTAATGAAAGGTAAATTAATAATGCTGATAACAAAAAAGACACGCGATGAAGCTTTCTTTTACGTCTCCAGATCCAGAGAGAAAAAAATGAAAACAGCTATAGAAAGCATAAAAGAGGATTTATCTAAAAAAGATTCAACTAAAATAGAAATTCAAAAAAAATTAGAATGAAAACAATAAAATCCCCTATGCTTCTAGACATCTTTTCCAAAAATAGAAAAGTAAAAGAAAAAATCAAAGAAAATAAGCCAGAAAAGATAATAATAGATTACAGAGAAAAAAATTCCCTTGTTGCGTCTTATCTTTTAAAGGAAGGTTTAGAAATTGAATTCAAGGAATTAAAGATAGGAGATTACATAGTAAAAGATGTGATAATAGAAAGAAAAACAGTCTCTGATTTTATTTCCTCCATGATAAATCAAAGGCTTCTAAAACAAATTGAAGAAATAAAGCAGTATGAAAATAAACTTATTATAATAGAAGGAATCTCTGAAAAAGAATTATATGTTGATGAAAACTACAGCATAAATCCAAATGCAATAAGGGGATTTTTACTTTCAATAACTCTTAAACATAAAATACCTTTAATCTTTTCAAAAAACTCAGAAGACACTGCAAAATTTATAGCAGTACTTTCTAAAAAAAGAGAAAAAGAAATAAATTTAAATGCAAAAAAGAAAACTCTAAACAAAAGAGATCAATTGCAATTTATAATTGAAGGATTTCCAGGAGTTGGTCCAAAAAAAGCAAAGGCACTATTAGAAAAATTTGGTTCAATACAAAATATAATGATTGCACCAACAGAAGAACTAGAAAAAATTTTAGGAGTAAAAGCGGGGCAGATGAGAGAGATAATTGAAAGAGAATATTAAATCATTTTAAATCAATTCAGATAATATTTTTGCTCCAAGACGAATGGTTAAATTTTCTTTATCTTTCAATGGATTTATCTCTACTAAATCTATTGCTCTGAGATTTTTAATTTTATTTAATCTTTGAATTAAATAAATCAATTCTCTGCTGGTTAATCCTCCTGTTTCTTGAAGCTCTGTCCCAGGAGCAAAAACAGGATCAACAACATCCATATCCAAAGAAAGGTATAACTCTTTTCTATCTGAAAATTCCATAATTATTTCGCATGTTTCTTCTATATTCTCAAGAAGGGAATTAATAGAGATGCTTCTAATTTGATTACTTTTTAAAAATTCCTTCTCATCTTTATCCAAATTTCTAACCCCAATAAGAAGAATATTCTTTGTTGGAAACCCTTGTTCTATTAATTTCCTTAACCAATTTTTATTATCTGGAAAAACCTCTTCTTTTTTATTATAAAGCTTACAATCAGGATGAGCATCAAAAATAATTAAACAAGGTTCTTTACCATTTTCATTTGAACAATCTAAAAAAGCCTTGCAAAGAGAGTAACTTATAGAATGATCTCCTCCTAAGAAAACACTTTTTGGTTTTGCTTCAAATGTTTCAAAGGCATTTTTATAAATAAGCTTATTAGTTAAGTAAAAATCAGAATTATCTAAATGTATTTCTTCTAAATCTTCTTTAGCCAAATCAACATCCTTCCCAGATTCATTACAATGAATATCTTCTTTAAGAAATCTTAAAATCTCATTTCCTGCTGTTTCACATCCATTTGTTTTTCCTAAACTATTTATTCCTGGAACTTTTACTATAAACATAAAAATAAACAAGAATTTAACTTTTTAAGG
>CAZNIA010000001.1:0-74590 GCA_964572995.1 Candidatus Woesearchaeota archaeon | reverse complement strand
TTCCTGGAACTTTTACTATAAACATAAAAATAAACAAGAATTTAACTTTTTAAGGATATCCTATGTAAAAATTATTTTGGAATTAAAGCAAAAAAACTCTGTTCTTTCAATGCTTTTTTTGCTAAATTCTTTACATCTTCCAACTTAACCTTTAAAATTTCTTTTTCAAAATTATAAAATTCTTTTGCATCTCCCTGTATTTCATGCCCTAAAAGATTGACCATCTGTTCTTGAGAATCTTCCATAGAGATATGGTAATTTCCAATTAGCTGCTCTTTAATTTGTTTTATTTCATCTTCTTTAAGAGATTTAGAAACTTTTTCAAACTCTTCTAATATTAGCTTTTTTACCTTATCCACATTTTCTTTCATTGTCCCAACATAGATAATATTATATGCAAAAGTTCTGTTTATATTCGCCTCTCCCTTAACAGCATATGCCAAATTTCTTTTCTCCCTTATTTCGCTAAATAATCTTGAAGACATCCCTCCTGCCATTAGTGCATTTAAAATAATTGCAGAATAACTATTTTTGTCTCCAGCCAAAGGAACATGATATGCAAAAACTAAACTAGCTTGGTCTATCCCCACCCTTTTTTCTGTCTTAGAACCATTCTCTAAATCAAATTTTTCAAGGTTAATCTTTGAATTAGAAGCATCAAAATTTTTCTCTGCAAATAAAACTAATTTATCAAAATCCGCATTTCCAACAACACATAATATAAGGTTATTTGAAGTATATACCTCTTTAAACTTCTTAATTATCTTATCTCTGGATATTGTATTCATTGTCTCAAATGTTCCTGCAAGATTTATTTTCATTGTTCCATTATAAAGAAGCTTTTGTATCTCATCAATTGAATGCAACCTGGGATTATCATGATACATCTTTATCTCTTCAAAAATTACCTTTCTTTCTTTCTCTAATTCTTTTTCGTCAAAAAGAGGATTTTTAATCATATCTGACAACACCTCAAGAGCACAATCTAAATTTTTAGAAGGCATCTTACACCAATATGCAGTAATTTCTTCTGAGGTAAAGCCATTTAATTCTCCTCCTTTTTTTTCTATTTCTTCTGCAATTTTTTTAGCATCTCTTGAAGGGGTTCCTTTATATAACATATGTTCAATAAAATGGGATATCCCTTTCTCTTCTTTTTTTTCATTTACTCCTCCATTCCTTACAGCAAACGCGACACTTACAATAGGCAAATCTCTTTTTTCTAGTATAATTGTCATCCCGTTTTTCAAAACTTTTCTATAAAAAAGCGCATCCATCATAAAAAAAAGAAAACTGGCTATTTAAATTTAAACTTGCTCCTAAATTTAATATATCTTTCATTACCTATTTCAAAATCATCTATCATCTCAAAATTTTCTTTGATAAATTCCAGAATCCACTTCCTGTTTACCTTGAATCTTTCTCTTTTAATTAAACTCCTTGTAGCAAAACTAATTACAGCTAAATCCACTAAAGGAACAATTTCTTTAAGAAAAATTTTAGAATAATTATCTTGAAGCATTTCTAAAGAGTCAATTACCTTAAACAAAAAAATAATTTTTATCCCTTTTTCTTTTAAGATAAATTCTTTTATTTTATCTATATTGAATAAGCTCTCCTGAATAACTTCTCCATCAAAATTATACTTATTAAAATAAAAATTGGTTAAATTGACTAATTGATTCATTCCTTCTACCCCACGATATATTGTTGACTTTGGAAGATATTTGTAACTAAATCCATTTATCCCTGAACCCAAATCAAAAACAAATAAGTCTTCTTTGTTTAAATTACCTAAATCTTTAATCCCATGAAATATTCTTTTATATACATCTGGATAATGCTTTAACCTTTCTCTGGTTGAAATGTGTTTATTTAAAATCCATTCAGATTCTTTATTTTTTAAATTAAGAAGCTTATCGCTTGTAAAAACGCTGAACACTTTTCTAAGTAAATCCCGGGTTAATTTAACTTTTTCTTCGTCAATATAGTGGGGTTTATCAAATTTATTTAAAGCTAATTCAACATCCAAATTGGGCAATTGAGAGAAATCCTTCTTCTCTGTTATTTTTTTTATGAGTTCTTCTCTGTTCATAAATTATTTAAGCTATTTCAACTTTAAAAGTTATATGCCAATAAATGCCCATCCTGAATATATTGCAGCAGAAGGAGAATATCTTCACGCAAAAAATCTTGAAGAGAAGATTGAGAAATTAAAAAAGATGATTTCTTATGCCCCTGCGCATAAAGGGGGAGAAAACTTAAGGGCCCAGCTTAAAACCAGATTAAAAAAATTACTAGAAGAAAAAGAAAAAAACAAGAAATCAGGAAAATCTTCAAGAATAGGAATAAAGAAAGAAGATTTACAGTCTGTGATTATCGGGAAATCAAATTCCGGGAAATCCGCAATATTAAAAGAATTAACAAATGCAAAAGCAGAGATATCGCATACTCATTTTTCAACAACTTCTCCAAAAATAGGAATGATGAGTTATCAAGGAGCAAATATTCAGATAATAGAAAATCCTGCAATAGAATCAGAGTATTATGACAAAGGTATAACAAACACGACAGATACACTGATAATAGTAGTCAATTCTATACAAGAGATAAAGGACATAGAAGAGAGACTTAAAGGAGTAGAAAAAGCAAGAATAATTTTATTTAACAAATCCGATTTATTAAATCCAGAAGAAAAGAGAAAGATTTCTTCGACGCTTCAATCAAAAAAATATAACTTTATATTATTCTCTGCATTAAATAAAGAAGGAATAGAAGAGTTAAAAGAAAAGCTATTTTCCTCATTCCATAAAATAAGAGTTTACACTAAAGAGCCAGGAAAAGAAAAAAGCAAAAATCCAATAATCTTTGAGCCAGGAGCAACAACAAAAGATGTTGCAGAGAAAATACTCAAGGGATTTTCAGACAAAGTTAAAGAAACGAAGATTTGGGGACCATCAAGTAAATTTCCTGGACAAATTGTAGGACTTAATCATAAATTAATGGATTTAGACATTGTTGAATTCAAAACTAAATAAAAAAGAAAATAATAAAAAACATCATATTTAAATACAAAATTAAATTAAGATTAATAAAGTGAAAAAGAAAACAATAGGGATACTCTCTTGTTCAAGGGAAATAGAAAAAGAAGGAAAAATATTCCTTGAACTAGCAAAGAAAAAAGATGTGAAGATAATTCTAATAAATATCTCGGATAAATTTGATATAAAAACATTCAAAAGAAAAGTTAAACAATGTGATATAATATATTGTTCTGTTTGGGACGATTTCTCAATTGAACTCACAAAAACAATTGAAGAATGGGGGATAAAAATTTTAGAATCTTCAAAGTCCTATTATTACACCGAAGATAAATGGATGTTTCATGTCAAATGTAAAAAAAATAATGTTCCTGTTCCTGAAACTATTCTTTTATCTGAAAATATAAATAATGCTAAAAGAGAATTAAAACAATTTGGAAGATGGCCTGTTATTCTAAAAAGAATAAATGGCACAATGGGAGAATATGTTGGAAAGGCGAAAGGAATGGTTGAAGCAGAACAATTAATAAAAAAATTCTGGAAAAAGGGAAGTGAAAAATTACCTATTATAGCTCAAGAATTTGTAAAATCTCCAAGTTATAGAGTAACTGTAATCGGAAACAAAATAGTTCAAACTGCTTTAAAGAAGAATAATGCTGGATGGAAAGCAACAGGGGTATATGCAAAGAGATTTGAACATTTTGCAATAGACAAAAAACTAGAAAGAATAATAAAAAAGACAGTTAAATTTTTAGACATTAAAGTTTGCGGAATAGATATGTTAAAAAAAGAAGGAAAATGGCTTCTTTTAGAAGTTAATGGACAACCTTCATTAGATTTTTTTGAAGAAGAGCAAGAAAAATTAACAGAACATGTTCTTAACCTTTTAATAAAAACTGCAGAAGAAAAGTAAAATAAGGCGATACAAAAGATATTTCCTATCTCTTAAATTCTTAAAAACAAAACTTCATTGAAAAAACAATGATTATTGGTTTAATCGTTGCAATATTTCTTGGAATTTTCGTAGGGATTTTCACAGGCTTATTTCCAGGTATACATATAAACCTGATAGGAGCTTTTTTAATCACCCTTTCATATTCTCTATCAAGCAAATTCTCCATGATTTACTTTGTTGTGTTTATCTCTGCTCTTGCAATAACTCATACATTTGTTGATTTTATTCCAAGCATTTTTCTTGGTTGTCCTGACACAGACACAGAATTATCTATACTTCCAGGTCATGAGATGTTAAAACAAGGAAAGGGGCATGAAGCCGTGATGAGAACAGCGTATGGAGGATTAAGTGGAGCAATAATTTTAATTATCCTTGCATTTCCTCTTTCCTTACTTCTTTCTAAAGTTTATCCTTCGATTCAAAAAATAATTCCCTATATTCTAATATTAGTTTGCATAGTAATGATAATTTCAGAAAAAAATAAATTTCAAGCATTTCTTGTTTTAATTCTTACTGGAATATTAGGGACTTTTGTTTTAGATTTAAATTTAAAAGAACCATTATTACCTCTCTTAAGTGGATTGTTTGGTAGCTCTATGCTTATATTAAGCATAAAACAAAAAACAAAGATTCCACCCCAAGAAAAATCATTCAAAAAAATAAAATTAAAAAACATGATACGTCCTTTAGCTGGGGCAGTTATTGCTTCGCCCTTATGTGGATTTCTACCCGGATTAGGTGGCGGGCAAGCAGCAGTTATAGGAAGTCAAATCTCTAAAGTAAATGAAAAAGATTTTCTTGTGCTTTTAGGAACAGTAAATGTTTTAGTTATGGGCCTTTCGTTTGTTTCTTTGTATAGCATCTCCAGAACAAGAACTGGTGCCGCAGCAGCAATTCAATCATTGCTTGGACAGATAAACACTTCAAATTTAATATTAATTCTTTTTGTTTGCTTGCTCTCTGCAGTAATTTCTTTTTTCTTAGTAAAAAAGCTTTCTATAATCTTTCTTAAATATATTCAAAAAATAAATTACAACAAACTTTCTAAAGGAGTAATAATTTTTCTTGCTGTTTTAATATTATTAATTTCAGGAATTTTAGGGTTTCTTGTTTTTGTTGTTTCTACAGCAGTTGGATTATATTGTATTCAACTTAATATAAAAAAAACTCAAATGATGGGTTGTTTACTTATCCCAACAATATTATTATATTTATTTTAAAATAAAATTAAAACCATTTACTTATGTTCTCTTGCTTTTCTAATTCTCTCCCAAAAATACTTTCAACATATCTCTTAACTAATTCCAAATTTTGTTGCATGTATCTGGAAAGATTGTATTTTTTAGCTAAATCCAACGCAGGATCCAAGTATTTTTTTATCCCCCCTTCATGAATAGTAAAAATAAGTTTCCCTTTACAAAGTGGACAAACTCCATTAAGTGGAACTCTCCTTATAATTTCATTACAACCAACACATCTAAATTCTTGCATAGAAAACTTTCTAAGGTTACCCCTCATATCTCGTATAAAATGTCTGTCAATAATTAGCCTTGCTGTATCTGCTGTATCTACAGATCTTAATTTTTCAACTAAATTCATTTGATGATTTACTTTATCTTTCATTGTTAACAAACGTTTATATGAAGAGCATAAAACGCCTTCATTGAAATTATTTGTATCGTGAGTAAATCCTGCTCCAATAAATGGGTTCTCTCCTCTTTTCAAAATTTCTCTTACAGTATTTATTTTAACCTCAGAAGAATGCACTCCTCTTTCAGCCGTTCTATATAATTCCAGAGGATAATTTCTTAAAAATTCAAAATCCAAAATTTGGTCATCAACTTCCCCTGCATCAATTTTTGCATTTAAAACTAAGGGAGCATCTTGCGTACCTCCCCTATGACTAGGTAAGAATTCTCTTGAAAAATTAAGTAAAACATCACCTAAAAGCATAATTGCTGCTTCATCTCCGTCACAATCTCTCCTTACGGCTGCATGCATATATGGGCTAGCAAATAAACCTTGAGTATTAGAAAAACCCACGAACCTACAAATAACTCCTGCACAATTATGGGGAGCCATACAAACACCCAATTTACCAATCAAATCTTCTTTTTTCTGAATATTATATATTTTTTTTAACCCATAAACTTTTTCTAATTCTTCATCTACGAAATTGCAAACTTTGAAAAATACATCATCTGCTCTTTCATCAAGAGACTCAAATGAACTAGGCAATAAAACATCATGAGGCATTAATTCCAAAATTTGATCTTCATTTTCCAATTCTTTTCCATATATATCTTGATCATATCCTATTTCCTTAAGTTTTTCAACACTTACATAAACTTCTTTTGGTTTAAAATAAAGCAAAGGTAATTCTGTTGCATCAAAACGTATGGTTCCGTCTTTATTCACCTGCAGGTCATACTTTGCCCTTAAGATACCTTTTGAAAGATCTTCTATAGCATGATTTGCAGACGAAGTTCCTCTTACTCCTTTAATCAAAAGAGGTGCTTCTTCTTTTGAAAGCCCCAATCTCTTTAATGCATGATCATAATAGTGATTAATATCAACGGATCGATTATAATAGCGTATACCTTCTTTAGAAGAATTTTCATTTGATTTATTGAAAAGTTTCTCTTTTGTTTCAATAAAATAATACATAGACTTTGTGCTTAAATTACATTCTTCGCAAATAGGGTAAATCGTTTCCTTTTTACAGGATTCGCAATAATATAAAGGAAAGCTTCCCCAAACTTTTCCTTCTTTACATGCAGCTTGTAAACTTCTTAATCTTCCTCCTTCTTTGCCTACAGGAAATAGAACATTTGGACTTCCAATAAGTTTTCTTAATTTAGCTTTTTCTGGCCTACCCATACGTGCACCAATAAATTCTCCGGCTTTGTCTTTAATAATAAATTTAGAAAAAGAATTGACAATTTCTAAAACCGATTTATCCGGATTAGAATTATAAAAATCAAAAATTTTCTTAAAATTCGATTCTTTATCTTGCAAATCAATTAAATCAAGACCTAAATTCAATAAAAGAGCCCTACTTATTTCTTCTGTTAAAACAACATTTTCTATTGTAACCTGATGTTCAACACCTAAAAGTTCCAAGGTTCTTTTTCCCAAAGAAAATTTTTCTCTTTCAGATTTGTTGTAAGGCAAAATTATTTTCTTTTCTATTCTTGCATTTTCTAACCAAGAAAATAAATCAAATAAATTTTCTCTAGAAATTTGAGTCCAATAAAAAATATATTTTGGGTGAAGAGGCAAAGAATATTTTTCACTCAATTCTATTGCGTTATCCAAAGAGATAGTAAAGGGATTAATTTCCTTCAATAAATTGTCTTTTTCAAGCAATTCTAAATGCCACCACTCTTCTACATATCCCGGTTTAATAAGATTAGCATTTCTATTTGCCAAATCACTAAAAGGAAAAAGAATATCTCCAAGATAAATAACTTCATCTATATCTGAATAAGAAGCCTTTGCTTCTTCCATAGAAGATAATTTTTTTACACTCCCATTAAATAATCTTACAATGGGTCCTTCTACACTATCACAAACAGTAACAGCACACCCTTTTGTTGGTTTTTCTATTTTAAGTTGAGTCCCTATTGCAATAAAATCATCTGTTACAGCCATAGTTGCAGGATGTAAAGAAGTTGCACTAAAACCCGAAACCCTTCCCCTTCCATATCTAAATCTAAAACCCCCTGATTTAGAGGGATGTCCAAAAATAGGTCTTCCTGCAACTAAATCTTTTATATATGTGGGAGAATCATCTGCTTTTCCTTTGTCCCTCTTTTCATGTATTTTAATATACTCTTCTAAAAAATCAAAACCCGTCGATTGTATTCCGTTTTTCTTTGCTCTATTAAGTAATCTAAATCCTTTTGCTGCTTTTTGCGCTAATCCTTCTCCAATAATAAGACAAAAACCACTTCTAAGATAATTTGTGTCCACTCTTTCCAAGTTTTTATAATTTGGAACTTCAATTGTTTCTGAAGCATCTCCTGCAACTTGTATCGGAAGATTTGCTGCTAAAAAAAGTGCTTCCTGTTCTGTAGGCATATACTGCAAATTACTCACTCTATCATGAAAATGTTCTAATTCTGCATAAACTCTTTTTATTTCATCTGGAGTAGGATCATATTTTGCAAAACCAAAAATTTCTCTTAAATAATCTATCACAATTAAAATAACACAGCTTGCAGTAGTCCCTGCGCTTCTAATAGGTCCAGAGAAACTTGCTTCAAGATAATCTTTTCCATCTTTGGTTTTTCTTGTTTTTATTCCTGTAAAACCTTCTATTGGACTAGAAACAACTCCTAAGGTGGTATAAGCAAAAGCAATCCTTATTCCAGCATCAATAGATTGCAATAAATTTTCAAATTTACAGAATTTTTGCTTTGCTACTTCTTCTGCAATTTTAAACAGGATAGTTGAATCCAATTTACCATATTCTTTTTCTAAATCTAAAATCCTTTCTGCAATTCCAGCTCCCTTCATTTGAGGATAAATTGTAGATATCAGCCCAACCACTTTTTCTGCCATACTCATTGCAAGAGGGATTTCAACTTCATGAACAGGATCATATCCCTTAGAGCGGGCCAAGCTAGCAACAGAATAAACTTCATCAACATCTTTCTTTAAATTCTCAAAATATGCCTTTGTGTTCATTTTAGTTTAAAATAGTCCTTTTTTCTTAATTCTCCATTTTTTATAAAATTTAAATTGATTTATTACCTTCCACTTCTAAAGAGAGATTTAATTTTTCATTCTCTTTTTCTTCAAAATCCAAAATCTTAACTTTTCTTGTTTTAAGATTAAATATAGGAACCTTACAATGATCTGGAATATTTCCGAATTTTTCTTGATAAGGAGTCATTTCTTCCCAGCAAGAAATAGAAACAATTAAAATATTATTATAATAAGTTACTCCACACTTATGAGTATGAGCAGATACAAAGATATCTGGTATTTCTCTTATTAAAAGCCCATCTTTTTCAAGAGGAAAATATTGTGTTGAAGCATGGGTTGGAGCAAGATGTCTATTTTTAAGTAAATATTTCATTATTTCTTCTGGACAATTCATAGCCTTCTTTTGAATAAGTGAAGGAATATTGTTTGCATAATAAGGATAAGAAAATCCATGATAAGTTAAAACAGTAAATCCAGAAAAATTTTCTCTTTTTCCAATATTAACATAACAAGGATTTGAAGTAATAAATACATTTTCCATTTCATATAATGGCCAGGAATATTTTTGATCTAAAAACGGTTGAGGTTCCATTAATCTCACTCCATCGTGATTTCCAGGGGAAATGATTATTTTGATATCTTTTCTTATCTTACTTAAAAGTTCTGCTAATCCAAAAAATTGTTCTTCTAAATCCGAAATTTCCAAATCCTTCTCTTGATTAGGATAATTTCCAATACCAGTTACAATATCTCCAACCAAAAAAAGATACTTTATTTTTCTTGCTTCTTTATCTTCTTCTAGATTTCCATTCAAATATTCAATAAATTTAAGAAAATTACTTTTCATAAACCTCTTACTTCCAAAATGTAAATCACCAATAAATGCAGCATATTCATCAGTTAAAGAAAATTTTCTCTCTGGAAGAGCAGAATCAGGATAGATTATATCTTCTGCAAAAAATCTTTCTTCATTACCCGAACCTTTAAATCCAACAACAGAATCCAATGCAACATTCTCTGCCTTTTCATATAATTCTTTTTTATCTTTGTTGATAATTATTTTAATTCTTCCTGTTATATCTTCTACCTCAAAGATAATATTTCTATTTTTCGTGAATGATTTGCTTGAAACTATTCCAATAATTGAAATTTTTTGCTTATTCCCAAATATTTTACTTATAGAAATAGGATTATTTAATTCAGGTCTAGATTGCAAAATACCTCTCATTTCAATAAAGCGACTCCTAAAATAATTAACAAAATCCTGAACTTCTAATTTTTTATTTACAACAGGAAAAGAAGATAAAATCAAAACTTCTCCTGGAAGATTAGAAGAAACAATTGATGAATGATTTTGCTTATTTATAAAAGAAAGACCATTTTCTTCTACTCCCAATTTTTTTTCTCTTGAAATTTCTATACTTAAACCCAATTTAATTTTAAGACTTTCAAGTTCTTGCTGAGTCTTTTGAGGCAATTCATAAAAAAATTCATTTACTTTATCTTTATGTTCATAAAAGATATTTTTGGTTATAATATTCTGATGAGCATAATTTTTTATTTTGCTTATAATAAGTTTAACAGAATCAAAATCATTTGTATTATCAAAAAGATTCAAAACATCCTTATCCACTAATAAACCATTCTCTAAACAAAACTTCAAAAGTTGCTTTGGATCCATTTTTAAATATAAATTTAAACATAATTAAGAGAGTTTTCAATTATTTCTTTGGCTTTATTTGTAATTTCTTTGGAGATTGCCATTTTTATTTCTCTCATTCTACCTCCCCTTCCCTTAGAAATTACTCTTACATTAATTATTCCTAACATATCTAATTCTTGAATAATTTCTCCCACTCTCCTTTGAGTTAAAACTTCCAATCTATTTTTAAGACAAAGTTGTTGATAAAAATCATATACTTCTCCAGTAAAAACAGGTAAATCATTTTTTTGATGCTCTAAAAGATAAATAATTGATCTTAAAACTAATTGAAATTGCTTGGGTTCAGAAGAAATTGTTTCTAAAATTTTATCTTTTTCTATCTTTTCATTAGCATAATCAATATATTTCAACAAAATTTTCCTGGAATTATCTCTTTCAGCTAATTCTCCTGCAACTCTCAACAAATCTAAAGCTCTTCTAGCATCACCATGTTCTTTTGCTGCAAGAGCAGCGCATTTATTTATAACTCCTTCTTGTAAAACTTCTTCTTTAAAGGCTAATTCTGCCCTTTGATTAAGAATATCTTGTATTTGAAGAGCATTATAAGGATGAAAGAGTATTTCCTCTTCCGATAAAGAGCTTCTAACTCGGGGGTCTAATTCTTCTAAAAACCTCAAATCATTGCTTATTCCCACAAGACATATTTGAGATTTGGATAATTCAGAATTTAATCGAACAAGACTATACAAAAAATCATTTGAAATCTTCTTAACAGTTTGATCTATTTCATCTAAAATAAGCACAATTAAGTTTTTTTCGGAATCAATTGTTTCAATAAATTTATTATAAATAGCTTGGGTAGGCAAACCTGTTAATGGAACTTCTCCTCCCATTTTTTTAATTAATTCAGCAAGAATTCTATATTCAGTATCAGATACTTTCTTCATCTTACAATTTAAATATTCTATTTTAAGTTTAAAATCTGCGTCCTTCTTAACTCGTTTATATAATTCTTCTTGAACAAATTTCATTGCAAGAGTCTTTCCAGTACCTGTTTTTCCATATAAAAATAAATTACTTGTTTTCTCTCCTCTTAAAACAGGAGCTAAAATTGAAGCTATTTGCCTTATCTGCTCTTCTCTATGTGGAATTTCGCTAGGTGCATAATTAGATTGTAAAATAGCTTTATTTTTAAATACACTATTTTTATCAAAATTATCAAATATTTTATCTATATCTAACTTCATTTTAATTCAAATTTCCCTTGTGCCTCACACGTATATTTCCTGTGGAAAATTAATTTTCCTTTGAAATATCGATGAAAAAAAATTAAAGATTATATAAAAGATTATAACCACTAATTAAGAGAGACACCTCTATTTCCTGTGGAAAATTGAATTAAACAATGAAATTAATTAACTTCAATTAAATTATCCACTTAAATGAAAAATTTTAAAATTAATTTTTTTAAATTATAAATTATTATAAAAATTATTAATTTAAATTATTAATTATTAATTATTAATTATTAATTATTAATTATATTATATATATATTATATTATATATATTTTTATAAAATAAATAAAAAAATAAAAAAATAAAAAAATTCTTTATAAATATTTCCATAAGAAATCAAGGGGAGGGAGGGTTAATTTAAGATTTAATGAGTATATTTATTCACAGAAAAGTTTATAAATTGTTTTCTTTTATTTTCCTTATGCAAAGCGAAAAAAATCCTTTTAATGCTTTATTAGGAAAGATGATTGTTACAAAAGAGGGAAAAAGATTAGGTTTTGTTAAAGATATAACATTTGAAACAAGATCTGGTGAATTAATAGGAATTGTAATAAGAGATTCAACACCTTATACAAGAAATTTAAATCTTGAAAAAACCTCTTCTGGAGAGTTTTTAATTCCTTATAGTTCAATAATAGCTATAGGTGATTTTATGATTGTTTCTGAAGAAGATTTAATGTGATTCTAATTTTAAAAGATATTCTTTTTGAATTAAGTTAACTTTAAAAGATATTTACCCTTTATTCTTAAATGTATATTTCAAAGGAAAAAAAAGAAAAGATTTCAGAGCAGATATTAGCTTATCTTTACATAACAAATCCAAAACCTCTTTTTACATTTCACATAGCTAAAGAAATAGCAAGAGATGAAGAATTTGTAAAAAGATTGTTGAAAGAGTTAAAGAAAAAAGAGTTTGTAACAGAAATAACAAAAAATCCTCAAGGTAAAGATTATCTTAAGAGAAGCAGATGGAAATTAAGTGAAAAAGCTTATTTAATATATAAACAAAAACAATAATTTTAGAAGAATAATTTAATATAAATTAAATTAAATATATTTTTAGCAATCTTAATCTTTTTATAGTTGAAGCTATTCTCATCGAAATGGAACAGGTAAAAGAGGCTTTTTCTAAAGTTAAACAAGATATAGAATCTTTGAAAGGAGAAGTAGCTTCATTAAGTGAAGGATTAAAAGATACAAGACAAAGATTAATTGAAATATGTGATGTTCTTCAAATAATTGCTAGAAAGAATGAAAAGGCGGAAAGAACAGGAAAAGAAGAGAAAGAAGAGAAAGATGAGCTTCCCATATTAAAAGAAAAATTTCAAAAAGAGAATATTCCTTCTGAGGATAATTCTTTAATTCATCCAATATATAATTGTCCTTTTCAAAAAGGATTTCCAATATGCTTAACCCCTATCTTAAATCCCCTTTCAACACAAAATGTTCCTCTCCACTCTCTTCCTTATCCTCAAAACGATTTTATTCCAACACAAGTCTCAAAAAATCCAACAGAAAAAGAGAAAATTAAGACAAATCCAGCACATAATTTACCTTATAGCGCCTTAAAAGACGAAAATAAGGTAGTTTCCACAGGAAATGAAGGGGTTCCAACAGACAGACAGACAAACCAGCAGACAAACCAACAGACAGATAAAGGTTCGTATAATATAGGAATTAAATCAGAAGAAGATTCTTCTTCAGATTATATAAACGACGCTGCAAAAATATTAGATTCTCTGGATAGCATAAAAAAAGAAGTTAGATTAAAATTTAAAAGATTAACAGATCAAGAATTCTCAGTTTTTTCTGTAATTTATCAGCTTTCAGAAGAAGAGGGATATACAGATTATAAGAACCTTTCAATTAAATTAGGTTTAACAGAAAGTTCAATTAGAGATTATATAGGAAGATTAATAAAAAAAGGAATTCCCGTCGAGAAAACAAAAATAAACAATAAAACGATTCATCTTTCAGTCTCTTCTAACCTAAAAAAAATAGCCTCTCTTCCAACAATTCTGCAATTAAGAGCACTTTAATACAATTTATAATTATTCGTTAAAGAGAATAACTTTAATTATCTCTTCTCACACTCTAATTCACTTAAATTTAAGCCTCATTTTCAGCCTTTCCGCCTTCTTTTTTTAGATTTATTTTATCTTCTACTTTTTATTTTTCCTCCCTTTTTCTAGTTTTTGTTTTTTACTGAAAATTTCTCTCACTTTAGCTGTTTCTTATACCTTTTTATTTGATTTTTTATTTTATTAACTCTCACTTTTGTCTTTTTCATGTGGTTTTTTCCTCATTTTTCTCATATTTCTTGTTATTTTTAGATTCTCCAACTCTCACTTTTGGTTTTTTTAGCATTTTTTCCTTTATTTCTTCAGGTATAAACACCCTTTTCTTCCCATTTCTTTCAATACTCTCTTCTATTAACCCCTCACTTTTTGATTTTATTGCATTTATCTGTCCCCTTATTGTGCTTTTTTCCTTTCCTAATATTGTTGATAAGTCATCATATCCTAGCTTCATATCTGCATTTAATAAGATCCAAAGTATTGCCCTTTCTGTAACTGAAAATTGGTCTAAATTTGGTGTTTGAACACCTGTTTGAACACCTGTTTGAACAGCATAAACAGGTGTTTGTTTGTCCAACAGCGCCCTGTTTGTTTTAAACACCTGTTTGGGTTTTAATTCGTTCATTATAGAAAGAACATTTTTCATAGCTTCTATTTCATTTTTTATCGATGACAAATCATCTTTTATTTGATCTATATCTCTTTTTTGCAGATTTCTTTCAGAATCAAGGTGTTTAATCCATCCTGTTAAGGAAGCAATATCTTTTTTTACAAAGTCAAATCCAACTTTTGTATCCTCTCTTATCTTGTTACTCTCTTTTTTCCAAGAAAACCATCCAAACATAATATATAGTAAAAAACGTACTTTAAAAATGTTTTGCTTTTATCGATATAAAAATCAATTTTATCTTTTCTAAATATTTTTTTAAGAGCATCTTTCCAGCACAATTCCAGCACATTTTTATACAAAAAATAAAAGGTGTTTGTTGAAAAAATTAATCAAAAACAGCCTGTTTAAACAGCCCTAAACAGCAACAAACAGCCGTTTAAGCATCAAAAACGCCTGTTTTTTATTTTTCATGATTGTTTGTTTATCCGTCGATAAAAACATTTAAACAGCTGTTTGAACACCCCTTCAACGTTCATTCCAGCACATTTTATATAAACTAGACACATATTCCAACACATTTTTGCCCTTTACAACACATTTTCTTTTTTTTTTGCATTATTTATCCAACAAATTTTCATAGAGATGTTTAAAAAAACTAAAGATAACTTACTTAACCTAAGTGCAAAAAGGAAGGAAGCAAAATAAAAATTTAAAAAATTTACAACAAAAATCAACTTAATTTTTTTTAAAAAATACATTAAATTACATCTATTTAATTACCCAAATTATTAAAAAAATAGAATTCTTTGAATTAAAATAGTTGAAATTGTAGATTACTCTGGCTCCCCAATTAAATAGGGTTTTATAGAAGCATAGCAAATCCAGATAATATTTCTTATCTTGATTTAGAAAATTTAAAAATCTTACAACCCATCGCAGAAATCGAAATGAGTGCTTTTTACCAAATTAACTCAAAAGAATATTTGAAGGATTTAGAATTAACAAAGAAGTTTATAGCATCTAAATTAGAAAACTTAACTAAAGATAACAAAGCTAACCTAAGTGCAAAAAGCGAGCAAACACTTAAGATATTGCATTGAAAATTTCAGAAAATTTCTCATTGAACAATACAAAATCTTAAAAAAGATTAGCTTTTCTATATTTAATGGTTGGATTACCTTCTTCCCTTTTTGAGATTGGAAAACCTGGAGAAAAAAGAGAATATTTCTTTATTGGATTAGATGGAAAAGAAGATTTTGTTTGTTTAGATTTTGGAGATCGATTAACAAATCACAGATGTCCTCTTGATGGAGCATATATTATCTCGTATGATGGAGATCCACATACGGTTATAGAATGTCCTGCTTGTAAAAAATATGGCTGGGACAAAGAAATTTCATCAGAAAAAGAGATTAAAAAGAATATAATTCCCTATGCTAAATCAAGGATAGAAAGATTAAAAGAAGAATTGAATCATTTAGAACTAATTCTCAAGCTTTCAGAAAATTCAGAAAATGAAATCAGAATCGCAAACCTTCAAGATAGTACATATCACAAAGCTAACCTAAGTGCAAAAGGTCCAGAACAGATAATTGTAGATAAATCAAAAGCGCATAAAAGATATCCTATAAGAGAAACAGATTTCACAAAAAACTCAAGACTAAATCATTAAAATGAAAAAACAAATAACTTGCCTTGGATGCATCCATCATTTTATTCATTATTCAGATAAAATAAACAATTATTCAATCACAGATTCTTCTTTAGAAGCGTTTGATTCTGCGATGTATATTCGTCTAGAAGAAGAGAGTATCCCTCACTTAATTAATTTATTACAATATTACAAGAAATTTATAACAGATAACAAAGCTAACCTAAGTGAACAATTAACTTTTGAAGATTGTATCGGACAAGGTAATTATTATAGTATTGAAGGTCTTGCAAAATTAGCAAGAGAAATCAACGAAACAGCTAAAATAAACAAAAATCACTGAAAATTCTCAAAAATCTCTAAAACACCCTTAAAACTACGTACAATATATCTTGTACGAACCCAAAAAATACCCTATTTTAAGGCATTTAGAAGCGTTTTTTCAATAAGTCTGATCTATTGTATATCTCCATCTTAAAATTTCGTTTTTCTCAAATTGCACATCCCTATACACAAACTTTCTTGTTTCTTTGGTTTTAATATATTTGGTTACAGACTCAACTTTTTCAAAACCATACTTATCTTTAAGATTGAATGTAACTATAAAATATTTTCCTGTCTCTCCGAGATTTTTTATTTCAACAGTGTATTCTTTAACAGCAGTTCCCAAAAATCCTTTTTTATTTTTCAAGTAGCTTTTTGAACTGTACCTATTTTCAAAGTTTTCACTTTGATAACTACGTTTTTCATGTAGGGGGTAATTTGCGTGATAATCAGAATAATGCTGGGGAGTATTATGAGGATAATCTTTTTGGCAACAACAATCTTCTTTGTAGTTATAATCAATCTTGTAAACTGCTTGATCATAATTAGAAATTGCTAAAACAGAAGGCACCAAGCTAACAACTAAAATTAAAATTACAAAAAGCAGGATATATCTTTTTTTGTCTTTGCTCATGCCTCTCAAATAAGTTTCCTCTTTTTTAAGAATTATTGTGTTTTAGTACCCATTAATTATATCATATACTTTTTTTCTGTCTTTTTCTGGAAGCCTTTTGTATATCTTTTTTATGTCTTCATATAATCTCATAAGGTTCTCTTTGTCCCATCTTTTTTTAGCTTCCTGATATTCTTTAACTAACCCAAAAATGTCTTTTTTGTCTATTTTAACCAGCATTTCACTTATCTTCTTGTAAAAGTACGGCCTTGTTTTATAAGGCAAAACAGGATATATTTCTTTTATTTTATAATAATTCTCTCTCGCTTTCTCAATTTCTCTTTCTTTCAACAACCGGTTTATTTCTTCAATTAAATGTATGACCTTAACCACATTTGGTTCCTTTTTCCAGCTAATCATCTTGAATTTTTTAATCACAATTGGAATGATAACCAACAACACAATTAACAGAATAAAAGCAATTACAATGTAAATAGTTAAATCTTCAGAAACGCCACTAAAAACAAAGAAACCCGTGACTCTTGTTTCAACGTTTGTTAAGTATTCTTCAAATAAGACAGTTTCTGTATTTTCAATATCTTTTAATTTTATTGGTTTTGTTATATAATAAATTATTTCACCATTAATTAAATCATCATAATCTATTTCAAACATGTTTCCTTCTCCAACTCTTCTTTTTTCTGTAATAAAGACTATGTCTGCAGGATCTTCAACAATTTCTTCAGGAATTATCTCTAAAAGACTACTATAAGAACCATCATTAAGGGCCACTTTCTTTTTTATAAAAACCATTTCTTGAGTTCCGTTTTCATATTTTATGCTAACTCTTTTAATATTTGTGGAAACAGAAATCTCATTTTGTATTTCTTTATTTATCTCTTCTAATTTTCTTAAAGAAGCTTTACTTAGCTGAGTATTTGTAGAAGAAAAGTATTCTTCTATAATTTCCTTGAATTCTTTATCCATACTGTTTTTGATATATTCATAATCTTCTTCTACACTGATGTCTACAGGTATACTATTCTTTATTTTTTCTAGTTCTTGGATATATTCTTCAGTCTTTCTCTCCCTTAATTCTTCTGTGGAAACATATTTGTAATTTTCTTCAAAGAAATCTTGAATGTCTAAAAGTCTTTTTTTATAATATTTAGTTTCATTTATTATGTTTAAACCGTCTAAAACCTCTTTCTCTTCAAGATCAAAACCATAGTTAAGGAAATTATCTGCTTGCTCCTTTAATGCCCCTATTTCTTCCTTTTGTTCATAATCAGACGAAACAATAGTGGTATTATCCTTTGCTATTTGAAAAATATTCCACTCAAAATCAGAATTTGAAGAGTTATCATAGCATTCCACCTCCCATAAATAGATTCCATCTTCAAAATCTTGTAATTTTATTACAGTCTCTTTATTGTTTTGCATAGAATAGTTGTTTGCAATTGCCCTTTGTTGAGAATTTAGAGGAAAAATAAGGTTAGAATCTCCTGTTGAACAAGAATTCAGAGAAGCACAATTATTATATAATTTAAATGTACAATTTTGTATTTTAATATTATCGCTTGCTTTATATGAGAAATTTATTATTTCCTCATCAAGAACCTCTTTGTGTGCAGGGTCATACAAGGTTATAGAAGGAGGGTCTTTGTCTTCTGGGTCTTCAGCTTCTGTTACAGTTATACCATTTTTAGTAATATTAAATGTATCTCCTCCAAGAATAGTTATAATTAATTTAGGAGAATAAGTGCCTTTCTGATTGTACTTTTTGGTAAATTCTCCAGAGAAAGAATTTGAATTTGAAGCACGATAATCATTTGTTCCATCCCCATAATCCAAGATTATTGTGGAAATCATTTTGGTTGGAGAATTAACATTTGCGGTAATTTTCACAGATTCCCCTTCTTCTATATTTGTAGTATTGATGTTGATATTTGCACTTGTTACAGAAAAGTTAGTTAATATTACGTATTCTGGAGAGGGCTCGTTGAAAGATACTCTTAATGCGTAATTTCCATAACTATTTAGGATTGTTTCATTCATTAAAAGAGAAGCAGAGTTCAAATAATATTTATTAAATACAATTGCTCCTCCATTTTTAATTATATCTACAGAAAAGTTGGAGGGTGTGCTGGAATTTATTATAATCGTTTCAGGATTCTTTATTTTATTTTCAACCAAATTTAAGAAATATAATTTTCCTTCTACTAACGAAGAAGAAAAGTCTTCTGAAATTTCAAAAGCCCCAATTTTAGCCGAAGCGTTTGAATTATCTACATCAAAACAAATTATCTCCCATGTATAATTTCCATTCTGCAAATTAGGAGTTCCAATTGTTCCATTTGTGACCTCAAAATATTCAAAAAACATTCTTGTAGCATCTTTTTTCAATTCTAAAGAGCAATTTATTTTTTCTGGAAAATCATAACTTACATTTACCCTAAATTCTATAGGATTTATTGCTAAGCTTGAAGGAGCTTCAACGTCTAAAATAATTAGATTATCATTATCACTAAAATTTGTTTTTATAACAATATCAAATCTTTGTTCACTTAAATGCGGAACAATCCAAGAGATTCTATCAATCAATCCGTTTTCATTTTCATCATAATATTCTACAGAAAATTCATCCATATTTGTAATTTCTAAATCTTCTTGATTCTTCCAGTATATTTTTATGTAGTCTTCCTTAGATTCTTGTGTTGGAGAAGCATAAACTCTTAGATACCCTTCATAATGCTCTTCGCTAGAAATAATCACCTCTTTTTCAAACTCACTCTTTTCAAATTCTTCTTTGGTTATTTTTATTTCTCCATACCCTCCGATATCTATCTCCTTTTTACCCCGGATTTGCAAAGAAGTATAATTTGCATCTGTGGGCAAGGCATCATAATAATCTACTTGGGCCCCTTCAGAAATATTTTCATCTAACTCATTTAACTCTTCTAAACCAATATAATTAGATCCAGAAGAGCCTCCCTCTTTAGATAATATTGTAGAATGAAATGTTGAATTAACTTGATTATTATCCAAAGTACTACTACTCCCGTTACTAATATTGTTTTTTATTGTATCTTTAGAATTTTCTTTAGACAAATCCCCCGTTATATTTGTTTGATTTAAATTGTAATTTGTGTAAATTTCAGGAGTTTCTTCTTCATTAATTTCAGAAGAATTTAAATTAAATGAAAAATTATTTTCAGTAATATCTTCTAAATTACTTAAAGATTCTATTCCATCTAAAACAAGAGTTGTAGAAGAAGAATTTTCTTTGGAAAGATTAGCTGGATTTTCCTCTGCAGTTATAAAAAAGATTAGCAGCACCGATAATGAGATTACCCAAACCATATTCAGAAATTTTTTATTCATCTTGTTTACCTCTCTTTATTTTACTAACAAGATATCCTTCATTATATAGCCACAATGTTATAATTTTCCCAACAACATCTTGTTCATTGCTTCCAATAACTCCTATTAATTTCCTAATCGCTTCTTTTTGATTTAAAGGTATAGTCCCCTTAACTGTAGCGCTTTTAGATTTAGTCTCATTTAAGTCCTTTTTAGGCATTATAGAATAATCAAAATGTACTTTATAAAGTTTTTCATTTTATTGATGTTTTTTTAAGAAGATTTAAATAAATAGATGGCAATATTCATATAAGGATAGCACTCCAATATATCCTTGGTAATAAAAAGTGAAACAGAGGTGTTTATTAAAAGAGAGAACTTTTTTTTTATTGTTCTTATTTGTAATTCTGTCTTTTGTATCTTTTATTTTGGCTGAAACCGAAACTAGTTTAAATGTTCCCAATGCTCCCCCCTATCTAATAAAAGAAATACCAAGCCAAAGTTGGCCAGAAAATGAAAGTCTAATTGATGCGTTCGATTTAGACGAATATTTTGAAGATCCAGAAGGAATGCCTTTAATTTATTATAACTCCTCAATAAATGATATTTATGTATCTATAGACCCCGTAACAAATATGGTTTCTTTTTTTCCAAGACCAGGATATTCAGGGCAAAAAAACATCACGTTTTATGCTTCAGACACCCAGTATGATACTCTAAGCAATATAGTTACATTGTCCGTGGGCTTAGACACAGAGCCCCCAAAATGGTATTTTCCAAATATAGACAAGACAATTGTTTATCAAAATGATATTGTAACTTTTTATACCAATTGGACAGATGACAGAAATTTACAAGAATATATATTTTCAATAAATCAAGGGGCAGGATGGGATAATTATTCTGCAGTTGGTTTTTCAGGAACAGAAAATATCTCTTCTTCAAAAGTTCAAATAAGAGCTCCAGCATTCAATATAGTTTATTGGAGATATTATGCATTTGATAGTTCAGGAAACATGAATGTTACAGACATACAAAATTTTACAGTTGCTGCTCAAGAACTCCCTCCTGAAGGAGGGGGCGGAGGAGGGGGTGGAGGAGATAGCGGGGATTCTGGAGGATTATCAGATCTTTTTGGAAAAATAGATGTTTTGCAAGTAAGAAAAGTTGAAGATTTTCAGCTAAGTTTTTATGAATTGAAGGTTTCTCTTAAACAAGGAACATCTAAAACAAGAGTATTAAAAATAACCAATATTGGGTTAGAAGAGATTTTAATTAATCTTTCTTCCCCTAAGTTAAAGGATTTTGCTGTTTTTAGTTCAACAAACTTTTCAATTCTTCCTGGAAAGTCCAAAGAAATAACTCTTGATTTTTATGCACCAGAAAGAACAATTCCCGGGCAGTATTTCGGTTATATAAATGTTCAATCTCCTAAAATAAATAAATCCATTCCAACGGTTTTAGATATACAAGGAATTGATCTTGAATTTGATATTGTATTAAATATTTCTGAAGAATATAAATTGGTTAAACCAGGCAAAGAAGTGAAAGTGAACATTACTTTAATTAATTTAAAAGATTTAAAGAATGTAGACGCTTCTCTGTATTATGCAATAAAAGATTATACAGGAAAGGTTTACAACTTTTCTGAAGAAGAAGTAAGTTTCTTTTCTTCATTATTCTTAGAAAGAAGTTTGCAGGTTCCAGAAATAGCTCCAGAAGGGCCTTATTTATTTTACGTAAGAGCTTCAGACAATAAAAATATTGCAATAGATTCAGTGGATTTTGAAGTAGGTACAAGATTTAATTTTTCTTCTTTTGTAAAAATTGGTTCAATAATACTTTTAATACTAATTTTTGCAATACTTTTGGCTGTTTTCATGGCAAAATATAAAAGAGATAAGAAAAAAGAAAGATTATTGGAATTATATATCTTATTGAATAAACTAAAAGAATTAATAAAGCAAAATAAAGAAGAAGAGGCTCTTGAATTATTCATGAAGATAAAGGAGATGTATCGGGAGCCAATACCAAAAGAGGTGTTTAACGATAAAGAAAGACTTAAGAAAGAGATTGCAGAACTATATACTTCTTTTTCAAAAGACAAAAAAGAATTAGAAGATAAAACAGAGGATAAAAAGATTGTTTCTCCTGATTCCCCAAACACTTCAAAAAGTGGGGTTAAATTGCCACCAGAGAAATACATAAATTATATCAACGAATGCAGAAAAAAAGGAATCGCAGATGATTATATAAAAAAGTCTCTTTTGGATAAAGGATGGCCGGGAGAAGAAATAAATAATGCCTTTAATTTATTAGAAAGCAAAAAACAAACTAAAAAACAAGTTTCAGAAAAGAAAGAGGAAAAAAATAAACCAAAAAAATGAATTCAATTAAAAGAAATATCTCTCTATTCTGTATCGTTTTTGTTATTTTATTTTATTTAAGTTTAGTTCTTTTATCTGCAGAAGATTCTGCATTTGGAGAAGAAATAAAGAAAGAACATTATTCTATTTCTAGAAGTAAAATAGATAGAACTGTTGCATTAGGGACGTTGTTCCAGGATTTTGTTACAATAGAAAATTTAAATTCACAATCAATTTCTGTAGGTTTTTCTGTATCTGGGCCAGCAGCAGATTTCATAGAATTTGATTATTCTGGGATAGAGGTATCGCCAAAAAATAGTACTTCTTTCTATTTTTATATAAAAGGGGGAGAGATAGGAAATTATACAGGAGAATTATCTCTTTCAGGAGGGATCACAGATAAACTTCCTATAACATTAAGAATCGTTGATTCTGATTTGAGCCCTCTTTTTTTTGTAGATTCTGAACCATTTAAAAAATCATTTAAATTAAATGAAGGATTGAGATTTAAAATTTATTTAAATAGGATAAAATCAGGACCAATAGAAAATTTAACCCTTAGATATTATTTGAATAATTCAAAAAATGAATCCTTTTTCTTAGGAGAAGAATCATTTAATTTTACAAGTTCATTTTATCTTGTTAGAAAATTCGAGATACCAGAACAGGCAGATAAAGGAGAATATTTATTACAAACTTTTGCAACTTATTCTGGAGAAACAATTTTTTCATTAAGCCAATTTATAATTAAAAAGCCATTTTTTAGCAGAGTTATTTTTGGATTTCTTCCTCTTTGGGCTTTGTTTTCCGGATTGGGGTTTATCTTGCTTTTTTTAATTGTTTATCTGTTGATAAGAAGACACATTAAGCTTTCAAAAAAATATAGGATGGAGTTGGACACAAAAAAATTACCTTTACCAAGCAAAGAAGTTTTAATCTTGGGAAAAATTGCAGAGACTAAGCTCAAGGCTTGTTTAGAACCAGATAAACTTAAGACACATACAATTGTTGCAGGAGCAACAGGTGGAGGCAAAAGTATTGCAGCGCAAGTAATAATCGAAGAAGCTCTTCTGAAAAATGTAGCAGTGATTGTTTTTGATCCCACAGCCCAATGGTCAGGTATGCTTAGAAAATGTGAAGACAAAAAAATGCTTTCTTATTATCCTAATTTTGGATTGAAGCAAACAGATGCAAGAGCATTTTTTGGGAATATACGTCAGATATCTCATGCAAGAGAGATAATTGAAATAGAAAAATTCATTCATCCAGGACAAATACAGATTTTTGCATTAAACAAATTAGATCCAAACGATATGGATATTTTTGTTGCAAGCGTAATAAGACAAATATTTAAGTCAGATCCAAAAGAAACACCGGATTTGAAAGTTCTTCTTGTTTTTGATGAAGTCCATAGGTTGCTTTCAAAATTTGGTGGAAATGGAGAAGGTTTTTTGCAAATTGAAAGGGCTTGTAGAGAATTTAGAAAGTGGGGAATAGGAGTAATGTTGGTCTCTCAGGTATTAAGTGATTTTGTAGGAGAAATAAAAGCAAATATAAACACAGAGATTCAAATGAGGACAAGAGATGAAGGCGATTTAGGAAGAATAAAAGTAAAATATGGAGAAGAATTTTTACAATCACTAGTTAAAGCTTCAGTAGGGGTAGGAATGTTTGTGAATACTTCTTACAATAGGGGTAAACCATATTTTATTAATTTTAGGCCAATTCTTCATAATACAAGAAGGCTTTCAGATGAAGAATTAGAGAAATACAATAAGTATAATGATTTAATTGATGATTTTGAAAACCAAGTTGAACAGTTAGATAAAGAAAAAATAGACATCTTTGATTTCAAGATGGAATTAAAGCTTATTAAAGATAAATTGATGACGGGAAATTTCTCTGTTGTTGATATTTATGTAGAAGGACTAGGTCCAAGATTACAAAAACAATGGGAGAAAATAGGAAAGAAACCAAAGAAAGTAGAGAAGAAGTTATTAGATGTATCAGAAATAGAGAAATCAGTAGAAGAAGCAAAGAAAGCAAGGGCTGTTTATGAAAAAGAAGAGCAGAAAAAACAAAAAAAAGAAGAGAAAAAAGCAGAAGTAGAAAATATTGGAACCAAAATACTTAAACCTCTTACATTTGATAATGGAATAATGATATCTACACTTAAAGAATTAAAAGAAACTCTGCCTGGATTAGATCAGGAAATATTTCTTCTACATGTAAATTCAAATAAAAATGATATTGCAAAATGGGCTGAACAGGTATCACAAGATTTATCTAAAAAAATAGCAGCAGAAAAGGATAAGTCCAAGATTGCTATTATAATAGATCAGTTTATTAAAAGTACAATGCCCGTTAAGAAAGATTAATTTAAATTGTAATAAAGATACACCTCTTCATTATCTAAATTATTATACTCTCTTAATCTTGAAGGTATTTTTATCTCATAATCGTAAAGTCCATAATTTCCTTCAGAACTTTTATTGACTTCTGCAACAAAAACTATATCTTCTTTATCTATTGTATCAAATTCTCCATTTTCTCCTTCTCTATCATCAGAAAAATCCCATAGGAGCCCTGTTATGAAATTAGAATTATTAGTCGATTTTATGACTGGAACATTTTCTATCTCTTTTTGATAAATTAACATATTTTTTGTGTTCTTAGGATTTTGATTATCTGAAAAGACATTAGATATTGAATCTTCAAAATTAATCATATTTAATACTTCATCAATTTCTAAAAAATCATTAGAACTATCTTCACCAGATTTAGACTTCCCCAGGGCTTGCAAGGAAAGCCAATCCACTTCGCATTCAGAATCTGTTATGAAAACATGGCCTTCAAGCTGACTCTCATTGAACCATTTCTTTATGCTAATATTATCCCCCCCAATTATTTTATCTAAGCTAATATTTCCATAAATATCTTGCCAGGCATTTATAGAAAAGGTGTTATTTGCTTTATTATTAGTCTCGTTTTCTTCATTTATTTTATTATCATAATCCGCAATAACAAATATATTGTTTGGACCTATTTTAGCAATCCATGAAATATTTGCAGGAAAAGCTGAAAGAGAACTTATGTTTAAAGTATAGTTATAAATATTATCTCCAGATTCAGAAGGGTCGCCTTCAAAAAAACTAACCAATACGTTTTCAGCAATTGAACAACCAAAATTTTCAATAACTGCATTAATTTTTATTTCTTGGTTTTCTATAGGTTTTTCTTCACTTAACCTAATAGTTGTAAAATTGATATATAATTCAGGAGAATTAGAGAAGACATTCACTATTTGAGAAGTTAAATTGTTTACGTTTCCAGCAGTATCATTTGAAATACAATTAAATGTCCAGCCTCCAACCTCATCCAACAAAATATCTGAATAATAAGTATTACTTGTAAGAAGAGAGGCAGTATAATTTTTTGTTTCAGAAGGAGAAATAGTTTGAATAATAACCTTATCTACATTAAGTAAAGTATCATAAGTTGTACAATTTACTCTGACAAAATTTGATTGGCCGCATGAATAAGTTGAATTTACAAAGATAGATTCAATATTCGGTTTTGTTAAATCAATAGTGAAAGTAATATTTTCTGTTGCAAAGGATGAAGTTAAAAGGTTGTCCGTTGCCATACAATTGTATTCATACAAGCCTTCCAAAAGATTTTTATTAAATGTAATAAATCCTCCTTCTGAGATAATACCCTTAGTTTCATTTAAATTCCATCCTCCATCCCAAGTTCCATATAAACTCGCTTCCTTTAAGTTTAAATCAAAGTCAAAGATAGAACAGTTAAAATTAATTTCTGAACTAGAGATATTCGCAAAAGAGTAAGGGAAAATTAGGCCTACATCAGGAGGGGAGTTTAATGTTATATTGCTAACAAGGTCATATCCGGCACCAGTCACAGTCACATTTTTTTCTTCAGATATATAATTCTCCCCATTATTTATTACCTTTAAAGTTAGATTCTCTCCTATATTGCATCCACTTGGAAGAAGTTCACAATCAATCATATAAATATTGTTCACATGAGAGTTTCCATTTGGTCCAATTAGGTCTGTGAGATTTTCAAATATTCCAACAGAAGGATTCCATAATAAAATTGTATGATCATTAGAACTGGTTCCATCTTTTGCATCTTCCACAATACCCACTATGTAATGTGCTGCAGAAATAATATTCATTAGAAGTATAACTAAAGAAAGAAATAAAGTTACAATTAAAATATTTTTTCTATTCATTTTATCCTCCTCTCTCGATATTATTCATACTTTTCATTACCATTCTTTTTTCTTTTTCATTAAGGTCTTTGTATCTCTCTTTTGCATTATTATACAAATTTAAAGCCTCTTTTTCCTTTCCCTCTTTTAAAAGCTCTTTAGACTTCTTTATATCCTCAATTATTGTCAGAAGGGGTTTTAATTTTGGCTCTTTTTTTATCTTTAAAAGATATACTGCCAATATTGTAGCAAATAATGCCAAGACAATTATTCCAAATGGATTCTTGGATTCTCCATTAAATATAGAATTCCCTGTTATCTTAGAAGATTCTTCAACATTTATTTTCACAGGAGAGATTAAAATATCTTCTAAAGAATTTGTAGCCACCTCTTTACTTAAATAATAACTTATGCTTTTTATATCCGAATTAAAAGATAGAACAGGGTCATCTTTGATTATTTCATATTCTAAATTTAATATCTTCATCTCAGAAGATTTTTCTGCAACCTCTTTAGGAACAACCAAAATGAATTTCAAATTTTCTGTTTCTTCTAAATCACTTTCAATTTCTTCTTTAAATAATGTTATTTGTTTTTTTGTCCCATCTAAGTACAATATCTCTAAAGAATATATTCTCCCCGTTATCTTAATTTCATTTTCTTTAATAATCTTCAATGTTTCGCTTATATCCTTTTTGTAATCTGATTCCAAATTTTGAGAATATTCTAAAAAGACTTTTTGTAGGTTCCCCTCATCTAATTGTCTAGATATTTCTTTTTCTTCTTTAATAATAATATCTTCAGGTATTTTCTTTTTAATTATACTCAATCTAAGATTAGAAGAATCTAATTTTTTATTTAATTCTTCTAAACTCAAGTCTTGTAACTTATAAATACCTACATCTCTTTTTAAAGAGTTTAATTCAGATAATGATGATTCTATTTCTTTATCTAATTTAATTTCTTTAAATAATTCCTTTTCTTTCTCTTCTTTTAATTCAAGAAGGTTGTTTATGTTTTCAATATTATTTATAACTGAATTTATTTCAGATATGAAATTATCTACTTTTCCTATTAAACTTGGATTGAGTCCAGAAGTTCCAGAGGAATTTGTTAATAATGCGGTGGCGTATACTTCTATTGACAAATCTCCGACGTTTCCAGCCTCGTCTATTCCTGCAACTCTATAATAATAAGTTTTGCCCTTTTCTACATTAGTATCATAAAAATAATCTTTTGAAGACGTTTCATAAAAGTTAGTATAATCTAATTGAGGATTTTCAGACTTGTATATATTAAATTCTTTAACTTTTTCATCAGAAAACCAGTTTAATTTTATTTGTCCTTGATACCCTATTGCATTTAGTATGCTTATTGTTGAAGGTTTTAAACTATCTACGATAAATGAAGTGTCTCCAACAATTTTTGTTCCTTCTTCTCCAGCCAAATCTTTTGCCTTAAATCTGAAAGAACAAACACTTTCTCCAACAGATGCAGGGATAATTAAATTACCTTCCCAGTTTTCTCCTTCTCCTTTCAAAGAAATAGGCTTATATACGAGTTCATCAAAGCTATATTCAAGTGTTGGAGCCTCTAAACTAGTTTTAGATGTAATTAAATTAATTTTATATTTGCCTTCTTTAAGAGGAGGTTCTTCAGATATTTGTATTGTAGCATAAATAGGAATGCTTGTAGCAAACCCTATTCTCATTATTGGATTATATATCTCCCCGCACCTTATATAATACTCATGGAATCCTTCTTCTAGATTTTCGATGTATGCCTCATGAGTTAAACCATATTCTCCATCAAAATTATTTGAAAGAGAGTAAGAGTTTCCATAAACACATTCTGTCTCTGAATTTGTTTTAATTCTAAGAACAACAGAATCTGTTTTGTAAACTTTACCATCTATAAATGAAGAGTTTGTAAAATCATAATTTGCTGTTATAACAAATGCAGAAGCAGAAGAAACAAAAGAGCTAGTTAAGAGCGATAGGACTACAAACAAGATTAAAACATTAATACTTTTATTCATTTTAATCTCCTCCATTTTTTTATTTCAATAGATTTTTCTTTTTTTATCTTATAAGCTAAGTAAGCTATTGCTACAATTAAAATTAAATATATCAAATAAATCTTTAATTTACTCCAGTCAATGCCGCTTTTTTCAACATTTATCACAGTGCTTTTTTCAAAAGTTCTTTTTCCATCATAAAAAACCACCCCATTTACAATGTATCTTCCTTCTTCTTTTGGAGTAAAATAGAATTTGAATGTTTCTCTCTCTCCAATTTCAACAGAACTTATTTCACTTTCTAAAATTTGAACTATCTTACTCCCAAGAGTAATTTCCCCTTTGAAACGCGCGTTTACAGTTTTTTCACCAGTGTTCTCGAATACAGCTTCAATTAATGTTGTATCTCCTATCTTTATCCAAGGAGGAGAAATTACACTTAAAAGAGTTCCTTGAGCCTTTAAGGCTCCTTCTTCAAGAACATCAAAGGTTAGTGTTTGAGAGGCATAACATTCCACAGAAGTCACTTCTGCCCAATATTGCCCAATTTCAAGATCAGAGGAACTAACCGGGATTATTATCTCTTTTTCAGTAGTTGGAATCACCATATCATTGGAAAATTCCACTTGTTTTATTATGCTTATTCTATCTCTATCCCAAATATCAATTTTAATTGTTGGATATAATCGTATATTACCTTGATTATAAATATTCAGCTTAAATAAGATATCATCTCCTTTTTCAGCTGATTCTACATTAAAGTTCCATGCTCTACATAAAGAATATTCTACGTCAGTTATTTCAACTTCTGAGTATAAATCAAGTGCAGCATTTATTATTCCAGTTGCTTGTCCTTCTGCTCCTTTAGAATCGCTGGAAGTTGCAACTCTCAAGAATCCAGAGTAATTTCCATTTGGCATATCTACAGGAGGTTGTATGATTATCTTGAGATAATATGGATTTTCTTTTGAAACTTCAAACTCCTTTTCATCAAAGGAAATCCATTCTGCTATCTCTCCTCTTGGAGTTAAACTTACTTGTGTGGGTTCTTCAGAATCTATTGTAATTATTACTGTTCTTTCAGCATAACCTCCTCTTAAAACATCTTTGAAATAAACATTTGCTGGACTTATTCCAATGTTTGCAGCAGAAATAAAAGAAACTAATACAATAACTATTAAGAAAATCATTCCCATCTTCATTAAGTTTATATTTTTATACATTTTAATCTCCTGGTGCAGTCACTGCACCAAAAATTATATTTCCTTGGCATTCTCCAGATACTTGTGAAGGAACATATATTCTCCAATAAGTAGAATTTATTGCTTCATTTTGAGAGTCTTGTTTTCTATAATCCAGGTCAAATTTCTTTACCTGGGGAGAAGAAGTTAAGTTAACATATCTACTTTCAAATTCACTTAAACTAAGAGCCCCCTGACTAGATTGAGTAAGATTGAATTTTTCATATTCTATAGAAATATTACTTGTTTCACCTTCAAATGTACAATTCATAGCATATCCATCATTTTCCTCAAAAGCATATCCGCTTAAAGACAAATTTATTTTAACATTTCCATAATTCGTTACATTGACTTCATTTTCTCTTGTAACCTCTTCTCCTCCAAATAGATCAAAGTTTATTACAGAATCCACGCCCAATGCAAGAAGAGGATTGATGAAGGTTATGTCTCCAGCTTTAGAAATTATGGATAGATTATCCTGTATCGCAATTGTACAATTCCAATCTTCAGAGTTCGAATAATACCACACATTAAATAAGCAGGTTATTTCTGCTTCATATTGATTTCCATAAGAATAATCGATATCACAACTATTGTTAGTATAATGATGATTATTATCATCCAAATCATTAAAATGTGAATAGACATTATCAAAAAATACTGCGCTTGCATTATTTAACGAATCTTCTCCATCATATTCAGTTATAATCGATACACATTGGACTTCTTTTGTTTCTGCAGGTATTAAATCAATTTCATTTTCCGGGAAGATTAAATCATCTTCAACATTTATATTTGTTATATTTGGCGGAGAGTTTAAAGTTATGTTTCCTACAATATCATATCCGAATCCATTCACAGTAACATTTTTTTCTTCAGATATATAATTATCTCCATTATTTATTACCTTTAAAGTTAGATCCTCTCCTATATTGCATCCGCTTGGAAGAAGTTCACAATCAATCATATAAATATTGTTCACATGAGAGTTCCCATTTGGTCCAATTATATCTGTGAGATTTTCAAATATTCCAACAGAAGGATTCCATAATAAAACTGTATGATCATTAGAACTGGTTCCATCTTTTGCATCTTCAACAATACCCACTATGTAATGTGCTGCAGAATAAAGAGGTATAATAAGAAATATTACGACCATATTTAAAATTAATATTTTTTTCATCCTAAATTTAAAATAACCTCCTGTTTAGTTGTGATTTCGTAAGTTTTATTAGCATAAATTATAAAATTTTCTCCAATTCCCCCAAATGCATTTACATATCCTATCTCCTCCCCGCTTTCATTGTAAGTTATTGTATTAATTTCAGGATAAAGCTTAATTAAATCTGTTACATAGATTGGATTGAATCCAATCTCAATATCAATTATATTTTTTCCTTCTTCTAATTTTATTCCTCCCCCAAAATTATCTGCAATGATTACCCCACCAATACAAAAAATTGCAAGAATTAAAGGAAGAAGGTATTTTTTCATTTTTCTTCCTCCACAGTTATTTTTTTATTTATTGGATCAAATTTCAAAATTATTTTTGCACCTTCTTTAAGATTTAAGGTATCTACAATTGCCTTGGGGATTTTTATCCTATGCCCTTTTTGGATTTTATTGTCTTTGAATGTTATTTCAACCATGTACTTTTAAAAGGGTATATAAAGTATATACTTGCCCTCTTTTTATACTAAGTAAGTACTTTTAAAAGTATTTAAACCTTATTATATTTAGAATAATCTCCGAAGTAATTGCATTACAATAATATATAAAAAAGGGGAATATTAACTAATAAAATGAAAAAAGGGTTGATTAAAGCAGGGGTTTTTGGATTTTTTATCTTATTTATTTTTGGAATAATCTTTTTTATAATTTTTTCTTCAACAACCTCTGGAGAAGTAGATACTTCCAAAGATTCTATTTTTTTTGATTTTAAACAAGACAGTACATATGTTCTTGGAACAGTTCTAAAATTTGATTTATCCAAAATGGGCAACTATGAAATTATAATTATGAATCCTTCTGGAGAAAGAAATTTTAGGATTGGTTCAAATGACAGATTTTCTATTGATCTTCTTGAAGAAGGAAATTATTCTATTTATTTTAAAAGAGGAAACGAAAAAAAATCTTATTCCTTTGCTGTAGTTTCTTCATCTTCAAATATTCCTCTTATTCCTGAGTCTCCCCTAAACACCCCTACTAAAGGAGAATTAATTCAGGAGAAAGCAGAAATAAATAAAAATGTGCGTTGGAAAAAAACAGTGAATGAAACTCTTGTTGAAATTCCAGAAATAACAAATTTAACAATTAAAAAAAATAATGGAGAGGTTTTTTCCAATTATGAGGTAATAGAATCTAATGAAAAGAGATACGTCCAGATTAATGAATACACATTAGAGCAACTCACATTAGAATATTCTACTGGGCCCCCAAAAATAGAGGAAATAAGTGTTTCTGAAAACAAAAAAGAAGTTGTTATTTATTCTCCTGAAGAAATTAGTTATCAAGATGTACTTTCTTATACAAATCTTCCTAAAGAGACGCAAAATAAGAAGTCAATCCAGATTTATTGGAAAGAAAATAACACATACATTGATTTTAATGCTTCTGATACAAATGAAAATGGATTATTGGATTATATTGAATGGATTGTTCCTCATTTATCTAATCAAACATTTGAAATAATAATTATAACAAATGCAGAGCACCTTTCTCCATCTAGAGAGTTTATTTCAGATATTTACAATGAAGTTAAAGAATTAGATGATATTTGGAGTGAGAAAATCTCAGAGGGGGATTATGTAAGGATTACATTTGAAATACCTTTAGATAATACCAGAGATATAACCTTGTATCCGAGAATAATAAGTGGAAACCCTGTTATTGAAGTTTATGAAAAGGATTCAACAGAGAAAATTGCAGAATTTAATCCTTTAACTAATAATAATTATAATAAGGTCTATTTGACAAATTTACAAGAAATTCAAGACACATTTGATTTAAGAATTGTTGGGGGAAATGTTGAGTTTGATCACATTATTGATCCTAATTTTTATGCTCGTACAGGAGTAAGTTCGTATACTGCAAATACCCCAACTTCAATTTCTTTTTCAACTGCTATGCCTGATGCAGATTATTCTATTTTATTTTCAGGCCAACAAGATACCGATGCAATTTTCTCAATACAATATGATAGAAAGGCAGCAACAGGATTCAGAATAAATAGGATTAATGATGATGGAGGTGCAAACGAATCAGCAGGGGTTGAATGGGCTGCTCTTTCTTTTGGAGAATTTGATTTCCAGAACATTTCTGTTAAATGTAATTCAGGTTCAGGTTCAAGCACATCCACAATAAATTTTGAATCCAGTTTCCCAGATACAAACTATGCAGTTGTTGCTTATACTCCTTGGGATGCTGATTCTCCAAGAGTTAGTTATTCTTCAAAATCAGCAGGAAGTTGGAATTCAGTAATTTTAGATGATGGAGGAGCAGCAGAAGCTGTTAGCAGTATTGATTGGTGTGCTGTTTCTTATGGTACAGAAACAGTCGGAGGAATAATCATTAAATCGGGAAATGACACTGCTTCTGGGGCAACTTCAAAATCAATTTCATTAGGAAGTTCATTTCCAAACACCAATTACGTTGTTTTAACAACAGCATCAAGAACAGGTACAGCAGATACTTGTGAAATAGAAGTGTCTGGGAAAACAACAACTTCTTTCAGCGTAACAGCAGAAGATGATGATACCAGAAATAATTGCAATGGAAGAGAATTTAGTTGGATAGCTATTTCAACAGGGGAGTTTTTTCTTGATTTGACTTCTCCAACTTTTATTAAAATCCCCCAAAACTCTTCTATATTCTACAGAAATGAATCTCTGGGTGTAGACTTCGATGCAACAGACGACATTGAATTTGGATATTATTCTGTTAATGATACAAGGTTTTCAATAAATCAATCAGGATTTTTAAGTAATGCAACCTCTTTGGCAGTAGGTAACTATGAAATTAATGTTACAATTAATGATACAGCTAATAATATCAATTGGACAAGATATACAGTTCAGATAAATAAATCAAGCTATTATGATTGTGGAGTTTATTTCAATGCAACTTCTCCAATAACTTATCCTGAAACATTTATTGCATATACAAATTGTTCATCAGGTTACACCTTTTATTTAAACGGAACAATAACTTCAAACAATTCATTGATTAATTCAGGGGCAGGATATTATAATTTAACAGTACAAAGAACAGACACACAGAATTATTCAAAAATAATTGATACACAATTCTTTACTGTTAATAAAAACCCCGAAAATTGTCAGGTTTTATTCAATGCAACTAGTCCATTAACTTATCCTGACACCTTTTTAGTCTGGGCAAATTGCACAACCCCTTTTACATTATATAGAAACGGAACATTAATCTCAAATAATTCGGAACAGGTATTGTCTGTTAGTGCATATAATTTTTCAATGTTTAGGACAGACACTCAAAACTATTCTATGCTATTTAATCAGACGCAATTTAGAATTGTTGATACTATTCCTCCATATTTTACAAAGATTCCAGATAATGAATCACTCTTTTATGGAAATGAATCTCTGGGTGTAGACTTCGATGCAACAGACGACATTGAATTTGGATATTATTCTGTTAATGATACAAGGTTTTCAATAAATCAATCAGGATTTTTAAGTAATGCAACCTCTTTGGCAGTAGGTAACTATGAAATTAATGTTACAATTAATGATACAGCTAATAATATCAATTGGACAAGATATACAGTTCAGATAAATAAATCAAGCTATTATGATTGTGGAGTTTATTTCAATGCAACTTCTCCAATAACTTATCCTGAAACATTTATTGCATATACAAATTGTTCATCAGGTTACACCTTTTATTTAAACGGAACAATAACTTCAAACAATTCATTGATTAATTCAGGGGCAGGATATTATAATTTAACAGTACAAAGAACAGACACTGCAAATTATACAAACATAATAAATACACAATTCTTTACTGTTAATAAAAACCCAGAAAACTTTCAAGTTTTATTCAATTCAACCAGTCCATTAACTTATCCTGACACTTTTTTAGTCTGGGCAAATGCCACTTCCACATTTACGTTATATAGAGATGGGACAATAATATTAAATAATTCAGAACAAATAAATGGGGCAGGATATTTCAATTTTACAGCTCAAAGAACAGACACTTCAAATTATTCTTTTATTTATAACACAAGTTTTTTTACATTAAATAAAAATCCAGAAAATTGTCAGGTTTTATTCAATGCAACTAGTCCCTTAAATTATTCAGATGTTTTTTTAGTCTGGGCAAATTGTACAACTCCTTTCACATTATATAGAAACGGAACATTCATATCAAATAACTCAGAACAGGAATTGGCAGTAGGCATTTACAATTTTTCAATGATGAGAGATGATTTTTTTAATTATTCTATTTATTATAATGAAACCCAATTTGCGATTATAGATTTAGAAAATCCAAATGCAACCTTGGTCTCTCCTGAGAATAATACTTATTTAAATTCCTCTTTGCAGAATTTTACATTAAATGCATCTGACAATTATGGCCTATCAAATATGACTTTATTTGTATACAATGAAACTAATTTAATAAATGAGACTACTCAAGATATCTCAGGAACAGATATAATTACAGGAATAGTTTACAACTTTTTATATGATGGAATTTTCAAATGGTTTTATAATATCTTTGATTTATCAGGAAATAATTTCCAAACACAAAATAATACAATAATTATTGATACTACTTATTCTTTAATTTCTTTTAGTTCTAGTACAGAAGAGAACAATGCAAACTTTTCAAGAACCTGGATTTATGTAAATCTTTCTGTTACAGAATTGAATGAAGCAAATGTTACATTTAATCTTTATGATTCAGGATACAATCTTTTCAATTCTTCAACTTATAATGATTCAAGAAGAGAGATTAACTGGACAGATTTAAATGATGGAGTTTATTATTATAATGTTACTGTAATCGATTTAGCATACAATATAAATTCAACTTTAACAAGAAAAATAGGGTTAGATACAGTTGGACCCACAGTAGATATTCTTGAACCAGAACTCAAGGCTTATAGTTATAATTCCAGCCTTCCTTTAACTTATACTATAAGAGATAATGTTGCAGGCGTAAGCATGTGTTGGTGGAATATAGACAATCAGGTAAATCAAACAATCGCCTGTGGAACAAATACCACTTTTGATACAAGTGAAGGAACTCATAGTCTTAATTTTTATTCTAATGACACTCTCAATCATTTATCTATAGTGGAAGTTAGCTTTTCAGTATCAACCACTGGGCCAGCAATAACTCTTGTTACTCCAACTAATAAAACTTATTTTAATTCCCTTCAAAATAACTTTTTTAACTTTACAGCAATGGATTCAGATGGATTGGGTTTCTGTTCACTATATGGAACCTGGAATGGAGGATGGCATAATAATCAGACTCTATCCTGGTCAAGTTGGTATCACTCAGAATGGAATAAAAGAAGGCAGATTAATGTATCTTCATCAAAGATAACAGCAAATCTTACTAATTTCCCAATGTTAATTGATATTTATGATGCGGCATTGCACGATTATTCAAGAACAGATGGTTATGATATATTATTTACTTCTTTAGATGGAAAGAATAAATTGAATCACGAAATAGAATTATTTGATAAAAATTACAATTCAACTCATGCCCATCTTATTGCTTGGATTAAAGTTAATCTTTCTTCTGTTTCAAATAATGTTTTTTATATGTATTATAATAATTCAAATTCAGCAAATCAGCAAAACCCATCGAAAGTTTGGGATTCTAATTATATGATGGTTCAGCATTTAGAAGAGACAGGAACAGGAAGCAGGGTTGATAGCACTTCTAATGGTAGAAATATGACTTCAGCAGGATATGAAGGAGACGAAGCAATAACAGGAAAGGTAGATGGAGCAGATAATTTGGACGGAAGCAACGATATGCTTAATTCCACAAGTAATTTTATGAGTAATTTAGGTTCTTTTACATTGGAAGGATGGATTTATCCTAGGGCTTGGGGCTCAAGAGTAAGTTTGTATGGGCAAAATGATGTTACGGAATTTTTTATAGATGGAACAAACACAGTAATGATTTGGACAAGCGGAGGAGGAAGCACTTCTACTTCTTATACATATGGAGTAAATAGTTGGCATCATGTTGTAGCAGTAGGTACAGGAACAAATTTGACTTTATATTTTGATGGTTCTCCAGCATCAAGTGGAGGCAGTAGTACCGCTAGTTATGGATCTTCAGCTTATTTTGTGAAGATTGGAGAAGGAGTTGTTGATGCAAGCGGAGGATATTTTAATGGTACTTTTGATGAAATTCGTGTTTCAAATACCTCAAGAAGCCCTGTTTGGATTAATGCTTCTTTCCAAAATCAAAATAATCCTTCTTCTTTTTATACCTTAGGAGGAGAGACGACATCCCCTTCTTTATCCTTCTTAGTTAATCTTTCAGTAGATGGAAACTATCTTTGGAACGTTAGATGTAATGACACTTTAGGAAGCTCAGCATTTGCATTTATAAATAACACATTCGTTTTAGATAATACATTCCCTCAAATAGATTTTGTTTATCCCACAGATATAAATGGTTCAAATAAAAGCCAAAATTGGATTTACATTAATACTTCAATTACAGAATTAAACCCCAAAAATATAACCTTTAACTTATATTTTTCTAATTACACTCTTGTAAACTCTACTACTTACACAGATACAACAAGAACTTCAATTAATTTTACTTCTTTATTAGACAATTCTTATTTATACGATGTAACAGTTTTTGATATGGTAAATCTTTCAAATACTACTTCAACAAGAAAGATAACACTGGATACAACCAAACCTTTAATTGATTATTCTTCTCCAACAGAAAATAATTATGCAAATTTTTCAAGAAACTGGATTTACATTAATACTTCAATTACAGAATTAAACCCCAAAAATATAACATTTAACTTATATTTTTCTAATTACACTCTTGTAAACTCTACTACTTACACAGACACAACAAGAACCTCAATTAATTTTACTTCTTTATTAGACAATTCTTATTTATACAATGTAACAGTTTTTGATATGGTAAACCTTTCAAATACTACTTCAACAAGAAAAATAACACTGGATACTTTGCCTCCATTTGTGGATTTTGGAATAGGGACTGCAAATAACAATACTAAATTTGCAAGATTATGGATTTATGTAAATACTTCAGTTATAGAAGAGCATGAAGCAAATATCACCTTTAATTTATACAACTCAGCTCATAATTTGATTAATTCTTCAACTTATTTAGATAAAAGAAGAACAATTAACTGGACAAATTTAGAAGAAGGATTTTATTATTATAATATCACTGTTTTTGATTTTGTTAATCTTTCCAATTCAACTTCTACAAGAAAAATAAATTTGAATTTAACTCTTCCAAGTATAAACTTTATTTTTCCAACAGAAGAGAATCTTGCAAGTCTTTCAAGAGATTGGGTTTATGTAAACACTTCCACATCAAATGTAAATGAAGAGATAAATGTCACATTTGGATTGTATAATCTTTCCGGTTTAGTAAATGAATCTATTTATACAGATTCAAGAAGAGAAATCAACTGGACAAATCTTCAGCAAGGACTATATTATTATAATGTAACTCTTTTTGATGATCTTGATGGGGAATTTTTAACATTAACTAGAGCAATTACTCTGGATACAAATAACCCTAATGCAACCTTAGTTTCTCCAGAGAATGAAACTTATGCAAATTCCACTTTACAGAATTTAACAGTTAATGCAAATGATAATCTAGGATTATCAAATATGACTTTATTTTTATACAATGAAACCAATTTAATAAACGAAACAACTCAAGATATCTCAGGAACAGATATAATTACAGGAATAGTTTACAACTTTTTATATGATGGAATTTTTAAATGGTTTTATAAGATATTTGATTTGGCAGGAAATAGCTTTCAAACACAAAATAATACAATTACAATAGACACCACTTACCCTCAAATAGTATATTCTCTTCTTACAGAGAATGATTATTCAAACTTTTCAAGAAACTGGATTTATGTTAACGTTTCAGTTATAGAATTAAATGAAGCAAACATAACATTCAGACTTAATTATTTAAATGGAACTCTTGTAAACTCTACAGTTTATACAGATTCAAGAAGAGAAATTAACTGGACAAATCTCCCAGACGCAATTTATTATTATAATGTAATTCTTGTAGATTTAGCTTATAATGTAAATTCAACTTCAACAAGACAAATAGGGTTAGATACAACTCCTCCAAATGCAACCCTAATCTCCCCTCTAAACAACTCTTATGTAAATTCATCTTCACAAAATCTTACAGTAAACTTAACAGACAATCTTAAATTATCTAATTTAACTCTTTCTGTGTATAATCAAACCCATTTAATTAATCAAACTATTCAAAATATTTCAGGAACAAATTTATTGAAAGGAATTATTTATAATCTCCCTTCTGAAGGTTTTTTCAGCTGGAATTACAAAGTTTCTGATATTGCAGGAAACACTTTTGGTTCATCAAATAATAGTTTTTATTATGATGGAACAACCCCTCAAATTTCCTACACTTTCCCTACTGAAAACGATAATACAAACTTTTCAAGAACCTGGATTTATATAAACACCTCAATAGTAGAAAGCAATTTTGCCAATATCACTTTTAATCTTTATAATTCAGAGAATATTTTAGTAAATTCAAGCTCATACAATGATTCAAGAAGGTTTATCAATTTCACTTCTCTTCCAGACGGAATTTATTATTACAATGTGACTATTCTTGACCTCGCTTATAATATTAATTTTACATCCACAAGAAAAATTGGATTAGATAATACAGGACCCACTGTTATTATAATCTCTCCAGAACCAAAAGTTTATGCATATAATACAAGTCTGCCCCTTAATTATACAATTTATGATAATGTTGTGGGTTTAAGTATGTGTTGGTGGAATTTGGATAATCAAGCAAACCAATCAATATCCTGCGGAACAAATACTACCTTTGACACAACAGAAGCAACTCATACACTTTACTTTTATTCTAATGATACTTTTGGAAATATTGCTCTAGCAAAGAGAACTTTTTCAATTTCAATCTATGGTCCTGCTGTAAGTTTATTCTCTCCGGAAGATAATTCTTACTTTACAAGTTTTGATGATGAGGAATTTCATTTTAATTTCTCAGATGCAGACGGAATAAGTTATTGTTCACTATATGGAACCTGGAATGGAGGATGGCACAATAATCAGACAAAAGAAATAAATTGGTATAGTTCAGGCTGGAGCAAGAGAAAACTTATAAATATTACCAATCCAAGTTTGTATACCCTTGAGCAGAATTATTCAATGTTATTAACTTTGGATACAACGGGTTCTGATTTCTTAGATAATGGAGATGATTTAAGAATTGTTTATTGGAACGGCTCTCAAAATATTGAATTAGATAGATATAATTCAACAGCATTTGATGACCCCAGTACAGAAATTTGGTTTAGAATTCAAGCCCCTATTTCTGCTGGAAAATTTGACGATAATTATTATATTTATCATTCTAATTCAGACGCTTCAAATCCTAAAAATAATGGAAGTAATGTTTTTGAATTTTTTGAGGATTTTAACAGACCAAATAGTGATACAGTTGGGAATGGCTGGACAGAGACAAGGGGAACTTGGGCAATATTAAATAACAGAGTAAGAAATACTCTAGATGGGGATAGTGATTTAACAAGAACAACAGTTACAGGAAATCATTCTATAAGAGCAATTGTAAATCATGAGACAAGTGATTCAGATTGGAAATTAATGGCAAGAATGCCTTCTGCTAGTGGAAATGGATATGTTTATGGTTATCAAAATAACTATTTACAATTATCTTCAACCGGACACACACTTTCTAATTTAGGAAGTTATGGATTTTCCCCTTCTGTTGGAACAGATTATGAATTAGAATTAAATACATTTGGAAATAGAATTGTTGCTTATGAAGATGGAAATTTAATATTTAATTTAACAGATTCAACTTATGCTTCAGGGACATCAGGGCTTCATGCATGGGCTACAGAACAATTTGATGATGTCTGGATAAGAAAATTAATTTATCCTGAACCCAGTTATAATGAAGGCGATGAAGAACTATACTATGCAATAAACTTTTCACTTGCTTTGTATGAAGATGGAGTTTATTTATGGAATATTAAATGTAATGACTCTTTGGGATATGATGGTTGGGCACTCAATAATTTTACTTTCACTTTTGATAGCACTTACCCTCTGATAAGTTATTCAGGATCGACAGAAAATGATACTTCAAACAAATCCCAAACTTGGGTATATGTAAATACGTCTGTTATAGAAGAGAATGAGGTAAATATCACATTTAATTTATATTATTCTAATTATACAGTTTACAATTCTTCAACCTATACAGATTCAAGAAGAATAATAAATTGGACAAATCTTCCAGAGGGTTCTTATTATTATAATGTAACTATTTTTGATGTTGTAAATTATTCAAACACCACAGAAACAAGAAAGATAACATTGGATACAATCCCTCCAAATGTAAATTTACTTACAGAAAATAATTCAAACTTTACAGGTTATTTAATTCCATTTTTAAATTATTCTGTGAATGATTCTAATGATGTGGTAAATTGTACTCTTTACGGAACCTGGGATGGTATATGGCACGCAAATGAAACAACAAGTTATCCTGAAAAAGGGGCTTCTCTTAATTTTTCAAATAAGAATGTTGTAACAGACGGATATTATCTATGGAACATCTTATGTTTTGATAATTCAGGAAATTTTGCATTTAATTCAACTAATTTCACTTTTGCAGCTTTCTTACCTCCTGATTCCCCTTTAACAGATATTTCTCAAACAAAGAATGACGGGACAGGAGATATTTTTTTATCCTGGAACACATCTGCTCATGCATATAAATATAGAATATATTACACAGAGAATGCTTCAATTGCATTTGCATTGCTGAATGAGACATTTAACTTAAATTATACTGACTCAAATGCTAATCAGAGTAGAAGAAGGTTTTATAGAATTTCTTCTTGGAACCCTATAGCAGAAAATTTTACTAATTCTACTTTTGGAAAAACAGTGTATTATATACAAAGCAAGCCCTCAATAAATACCAGAAACTGGATGGGTTTATACATTGAAACAAATATTACAGATTCAAAAGAAGCTCTTGGCGAGATAAACAATATAACTTCCTTTACAATGTGGAATAGCACAATACAAAAAAGAGTTACATGTAATAATTTCTCTTGTCCAGATTATCCGGGATGTACCCTCAATAACTGCAATTTCAACCTAGAGGACGGCAGAGGTTATGAGATGAATCTCAACTTAACTTCTCCAATCTTTACAAATTGGAGCCTTGTAGGAGCAGTAAAATCTCCAGTAGAGGTGGATTTAATAAAGAATTCAACTTCTTTTGGAAAAAACTGGGTTTCTTTATATTATAACTCTTCTAAAACAAATGCATATAACTTAATTTCTTCTGTTTCTTACTCAGATGCTGTAACTAATTGGAATTCATTTAACCAAACATCCCAGGGATACATTTCAACAGGTTCGCCTGTCCCTTGGATACCTCCTTATATAGGAACCAATTTTATAATTGAACCAGAAAAAGGCTACGAAGTTTCAGTTACACAAAATTCATTATATACTCAAGCCTAGAAAGTTTTAAATATTTACATTCAAGGTTACTAATATGAAAAAGAGATTTGTATTTGTTTTTGCTTTATGTTTGGTTTTTACATTATCTTTAGTTTATGCAGAAGATTATGTTGTTTCTAATTCTGCAGATTGGCAGGATGTTTATTCAGCAGTTTTGTATGCTAATTTAAGGGGATTAAATTCCGATTTTCTTGTAAGTACATCACATGGGCCGACTTTGCTTGACGGAATAAATAAAAATAATGATTTAATTATAATCTCTTCAAAAGACAATCCCCTTGTTTTCAATTACCCCTCATTAGCCAGGTCAAAAGGATTTAATTCTGTAGAAGAAATAGAAGTTTCTTCTGCTAATCTTGAACTTATCAGAGAACTCCCAAATATAAGAAACTTCATAGTTGTAGGAGATGCTTATGGATATAATTCTATGGCAGTAGTTGCATATTCATTAGCTACAGATTCTTGGGTTTTTTTAGCAAATAGAGGAAATATAGACGAGATAGATTCAATTCTACAAGGAAGAGCAGATAAAATAATTTTATATGGTTATGTTGATTCAGAAGTAACAGAGACATTGTCTAAGTATAATCCAGAAATAATAAATACAGGAGATAGATTTCAAGATAATATAGAGATAGTAAAAAAATATTCTACAGTTGGCTCTATAAATCAGATTATTTTAAGCAACGGAGAATTTATAGAAAAAGAAATTATGCAAGGTAAAAACACAATGTTGTTTACAGGAAGAGAAAACGTTCCACCAAAAATAGCAGAATACATAAAATCTTCTGAAATAGAGATCGGAGTTTTAATTGGAAATGAACTTATTGGAGCAGCAACAAACATACGACAATCTACGGGAATAAATGTAATGGTTAAGTTTGCTAGAAGTGCAAGAGAGAGGACATCAGGAGTTTCTCCTGTTGAGGGTTTGGATTTATTTTATATTCCTGTTCCAAATTTAAATATTTCAGTTTATTCAATAAAATACAATAAAGCAAGTTCAAGATTGGAAATAACTTACAAAAGTGATTCAAATATGCCAGCATATCTTAGGGGAACAATAACAATTATTACTCCTTCAGGCCCAATTAGAGTAGGAGATTTAGAAGAAGTATTTATTGCTCCAGGAGATTTTAAAACAGTTGTTTATGAAGGAGTGGTTATTTCTGGAGAAGAAGCATCTGCAGAAGTTTATGTTTTGTATGGGGAATCACCTGCTTCTCTGGATAGAGTATTACAAGGAACATACGAAATTGAGATGGTTAATATTATAGACAGATGCGAATTAGATATAAAATGGTTAAAATACAACAAACAGGAAAACTCTTTTGTTGTGAAATTAAAAAATAAAGTGTCTGTAGAATGTTGGGCAAGCGTTGAATTAAAGGATATTGTTATAAATAGAATTACTCAAACAATTGGGACAGAGGAATCAGAAAAATTACTTCCAAAGAGATCAAAAAGAATATACATGTATGAAATTTTAACTGAATCGGATTTAACTAAAAACAATTTCATTAAAGTTGTTTCTTACTATGGGGAAAGAAGAGATTCATTAGTAAATACAAAAGAAGTAAGGATGGAGTTGAATTATCAAAGATTTAATCCATTAACCTATGTTATATTTGGATTGATATTTATAATTTTGATATTTATAATATTCTTCATAATTGCTAGAAGAAGAGATAAAGATGATGACTAGTTTTTTATTTTATTTATCTCGTTTTCTATATCTTTAATACGATTAATTACATTTTCTGCATCTTTTTTTTCATAAGTTGCAAGAAATACCTTTATTTTTAAGGGGATCATCACTAGCTTAAAATTTAATACTCCTAAATCCACTCCAGATTTTCTTAATTCAGAGAAGGTTTCATTCATATTTTGGTATCTGTCTTTAATAGCGTCTTCTATTTTTTGTTTTATATTGCTTTCTAAATCTCCCTTAAATTCTATTTTCTTAAGATCAATAAGATTCTCAGAAATAAACAACAAGAATATTTCCCTTACATTTTTTGAGATATCTTTTAAGATATCCTCAATTTTTTCTCTTTTTATATTCATCTTTGGATTATTCTTTATTTCCATCTTCATCTTTCTTTTCCTCTTTTTGAATGTTATCCTCTTTTTTATTGTCTTTCTTGTTTTTTTTGAAATATAAAGATGCTCTTTTAATTTCAGATACTACCTTCATAAATCCCTCTTTAATATACACCCACACTGTGTTTAAATTATTGAGTATTTTTGTAATAACTCTTTTTAATCTTATTTTAAATGTTTTATGAATTGCCCTTAAAGATATCTTTAACTTATGTACAAAATATATACTTTTGTTTGGGATAAATTTATAAAAGAAATTTTTTATTTTTCTTGAAATCTTGTAATTTGCAGATTCCAACTTTATTTTTGTTTTTTCAATCTTATTTTTTTCAAGTTCAAAACCCTTTGCCTTAAATTCATCGACTTCTTTAACGTTATTCTCCTTTTTTTTCAAGTTTTTTATCTCATCTTTACTATAAAGATCTTTTTTCAATGATTTTTCATAGATTCTTCTTATCTCTTTTACTTTTTTGGAATACTTTTCTTCAAGTTCAGCAAGGTTTTTATTATTTTTAAGTCCCTCTAGAAACAACTCTTCCTCTTTTTCAATACCCTCTAAATATTCTTCTTCTATATCTCCCATTTTTATTTACAATAACAGTTACAGATATTGCAAGAATCTTCTTTTAAATAAAATTCTGTTTTATAAAATTCAATACCTCTAGTAATACATTCTGCTCTACAGTAATTTTCACATCCAGATTCATCTTTAATCGTATGTAGAAGATTATCAAACATTATTGAACACCTATCCTGAAGAGGAACAAAAACTATTTCTTTTTTTTCTAAATATTTCCAAAATTTTAAATTAATTAAAGTTAATATAATAAGTAATATAACCAGCGCCCAAAAGACAATAATTGCTGTTTTGTGAGATTTCTTTTTTTTCATTAATTATCTAGACTTATGCGCTTTTTTAAGATTTCCTTTTCTTTTAACTACTTCTGAAAAATCTTTTATTATTTTTTTTATACTTTTTTCTTCTTTTTTCATTTCTTCTTCCTTTTCAACTAGTTTTACATATATCTCTTGCCATTCTAATTCTAATTTTTGTAGATGATGCATCCTTTCATTTATTCTTGCTTTAAACTCTTTTTCAACTGTCTCTGTTATAAATTCATTTTTTTGCTTCTCCCAATATTCTTTCATTTCTTCAATAGCACTCTTATCAGAAAATCTTTTTTGATACCAGGCGTTTATTTTTGCAGGATCAAAATTTTCTTTTTTCAATTCATTTATAAGCGGGTTAAAGAAACTTTTTTCTAAATTAATTTTTTCTTCTTCGGAAGGTTTTATCTCTTTCTCTTCTTCACCAGTATTTTCTTCTTCAGGCTTTTCTTCAGAATCTCCTTCTTCGTTTTCTTCAACGCTCTCTTCTGGATCTTCAGTAGCTTCTTTCTCTTCTTCACCAGTATTTTCTTCTTCAGGCTTTTCTTCAACTATCTCTGGAGTAGAAGGGATTTCTTTTTTTAATTCAGGGAGAGTCTCTTTTGGCTCTTCTTTTTCAGAATAATCTTTCTTTAAATCTTTCTTTAACTCATCTATTGCCAAATCAGGTAATTCATCAGGAGCATTGTTTTTTTTAAACATTTTTGATAAAGCCATATTTCATCCCTTTTATTTGATGAAAAGCCGAAAATTCTTTAAATACTTTTTGGTAATTCCTCTGTTAATCATATAATTTTTTTATAGGAAACTTTATTAATTTTCTTTACACAATTATTAGATGAATAAAAAAGAGGAAAGAGCTTCTCAAAATACAATAGTTATTGCAAATAAGGAATTAAAAAATAAAAGAAAAGAAGATTTAGTGGAGTTTTTATTATTGACTTTTGCTTTGCTTTCCTCATTTATAATATGTATAATGTTTATAACCAATATACTTTCTACAGGATTTTTAACCTATATCCCTTCAGAAGCAGGATATATTTCCGAATTAAATGTAACATTAAAATTTCAAACTTTTTATTGGCATGGATTATATGGTTTAGCTTTAAGAGTTCCAGGATATACAGAGCAAATATTTGAGGATATTACTTCAGGAGAAATAACTTCTGCAGGACTATTTTTTGATTGCATGCAACAGGATGCTGTAGGTGGAAGAGAAATTTATGCATCAACATCTTCAACAATAGATTTTGAATCTCTGACCCCTGCGGACACTTCTCAAATAGATGCTTGGACAGGGTGTAGCACAGGTGTGGATTGTGCTTCTAATACTTTTTTGGACACTATGTGGATTATGGTGGGGCCTACAAATATAACAAACATTCCTTCAACACATACTTACAGATGGGATGGAGAAAATGGGGTCTTTGATTTGGGTATTTTGGTAGACGGAGAAGGAAATTTAGTTTATGTAACACACATAGAAGAATTACAAAAAGGGTATAGTCCAGATTCAACAGTTAACTTTCAGATGCTTTTACCTATGTTGCCTTCTTCAACACAAAGATATTATTTTTTCACAGATCCTTACGATGAGTGTCCAGAAGGAGGAATGGGGGAAGTTATTGCTACAACAGTTCATGGTTATGTTAAGGATACCAACGGGGTACCATTAGAAAATATAACTGTTGTAATTGCAGGATCAAATTATACTACTGATTCAAATGGGATATACAATATTACTTTAGACTTAATGCCTGGAAGCCATAATTTAATAGCATATGGAGAAGGGTATGACGAGTATTTTTCAAATATCACAGTTAACTTCTCAAATTATATGATTTACAAAAATATAACTATGCATTCGGCTACTCCAAGCACAGGAGAAGTAATTTTCCCATTTGTGTGGGGATATGTAAATGATACATTAGGCAATCCATTGGACGGAGTAAATATTTACCTTGCAGGAGAATCAACAGTTACTGATGAGAATGGTTATTATTCCCTTACTCCGGAGATTATTCCACAAAATTATCCAATAATTGCTACAACATTGGGTTTTAACAATTATTATGCAATATTATTCTTCTATCAGAATACAACCAATTTCAATCACAATATAACTATGACTTTAGTTAATTTAGGTCAAACAAATAATCCTTATCCAACAGGCCCATATGAAGAAGAGCCAGGAGAAGAGATACAAAAGATTATAGAAGAAATACAAAGAACAGGGGAAGATTATTGGATAAGTACAAAAGACATCTTCAAAGAAATAAGACAGAATACATTCGTAGATGATACTATCGGAATATATAATTTTAAAACTACAAATATGAATCTTCTTATTTCATTATCTTCAGATATAAGCGATTTCGTAAAGTTAGATAGAGATGCTTTGATACTTGAACCAGGAAAAGGAGAAGAAATAAAAATAACTTTTTATGGAACAAAACCAATCGGCACTTATGAAGGTATTTTAAAGTTATCCGGAGATGTTGAAAAAGAAATACCTGTAAAAGTAAAAATTATTGAGAACAGACTTCCAATAGAGACCCTTTTATTATCTATAGATTTGTTTAAGAATATTGTGAATCCAGGAGAGAATCTTAATTACAAGCTTAATCTTCAAAATCTTTTAATAGATCAAGAATACAAGGTTGTTCTAGAAAAACTTATTATTGGAGAAGAAGATTCAACAGTTTACCATAGAGAAATACAAGAAGTTGAAATAAGGAAGGCATTATCTATAGTAGACCATATAAACATTCCTTCTAATTTTTCAGAAGGGGATTATTTGTTTGTAGTTAATGCAAAATATCTTGGTTTTTCTTCAAGTGTTACGGCCCCTTTTTCAGTACGTAGACCGATTTATCTTTATTCTTTTTTAGGAATACCTCTTTGGGTATTTTTTGCAATACTTTCATTTATTAGTTTTGTTTTACTAAATATATTTATTTATAAAAGATACAAGGAAAAAAGAAAAAGATATGGTATCTCTCTTGACTTGTCCACATTGCCAAAAGCAGATAAAAGTTTCTTTAAATTGGGTTTGATTGCTGAATCTAAGCATCCAGTATATTTAGAACCAGAAAGATTGAAAACTCACGCGATTGTTGCAGGAGCTACAGGTATGGGTAAAAGTATTTCTGCGCAGGTTTTAGTAGAAGAGGCTCTTTTAAAAAATGTTGCTGTAATTGTATTTGATCCAACCGCTCAGTGGTCTGGATTATTAAGAAAATGCGAAGATAAAAAAATGATTTCATTTTATCCTAAATTTGGGTTAAAATCAACTGATGCAAGAGCATTCCCCGGAAACATACGACAAATTTCACATGCAAGAGAAGTAATAGAAATAGAGAAGTATATTCATCCAGGACAGATACAAATATTTGCATTAAATAAACTTGATCCAAAAGATATAGATATGTTTATTGCAAGTGTAATAAGACAAATATTCAAATCAGATCCAAAAGAAGCTCAGGAATTAAAAGTTCTTCTTGTTTTTGACGAAGTCCATAGATTGCTTTCAAAATTTGGTGGAAGTGGAGAAGGTTTCTTGCAAATCGAAAGAGCTTGTAGAGAATTCAGAAAGTGGGGTATGGGAGTGGTTTTAATTTCACAGGTATTAAGCGATTTTGTCGGAGAAGTTAAAGCAAATATAAACACAGAAATTCAAACAAGAACAATAGAAGAATCTGATTTAGAGAGAATCAAAACAAAATATGGGGAGGAATTTTTGAAATCTTTGGTAAGAGCCGAAGTCGGGGTTGCAATGTTCCAGAATGCAGAATACAACAAGGGTAAACCTTACTTTGTAAACTTTAGACCGATTCTTCACAACACAAGAAGACTTTCAGATGAGGAACTAGAAAAATACAATAAATACAATGATATAATAGATGATTTTGAAAACCAAATAAATCAACTTGAAAAAGAAAAAGTAGATATCTTTGATTTAAAGATGGAATTAAAATTAATTAAAGATAAGCTCATGACAGGTAATTTTTCTGTCGTAGATATTTATGTTGAAGGCCTTGGGCCAAGATTACAAAAGCAGTGGGAAAAGATAGGAAAGAAGCCAAAGAAAGTAGAGAAAAAATTGCTTGATACAGCAGAAATACAAAAATCAGTTGAAGAAGCAAAGAAAGCAAGAGAAGTTTATGAGAAAGAAGAACAGAAGAAACAAAAGAATGAATAACTTCTACTTAAACTTTTATCTTAAAAACAAAAGAGATAAAAACTAAATTAGACTATCTTGTTTATGAAAGAATTAAAGAGGATGAAGAAGTTTTCTTCTTCTTTTATTGATGAGGATAAACACAAGAAGATAAACAGGATAAGAGATAAAAAAGAAAGATTGGAAATTTTAAAAAATACTTTAATATCTGAATTAAAATTAAGACAACTTAATTTGGATTTAAAATTTAAAAAATTAAAAGACAAAAAAATGAAGCATCTATTAACAGTAAAATCAAATATAATCCATTCAAAGATACTTTTATTAAGAACAGACTTTAATGAGAAAGATTTTAAAAAAATAAATTCTTTATTAAATAAACTAGAAGAGGAGATATTAAATGTTTGATTTTTTAAAATCCAAGAAAAAAGAAGGAGAAGAAGGGGCAGATTCAGAAGGTGAAACCAAAGAAGAAGGTCAAGAACAAGTCACAAAACCCCCACAAGAAGAAAAACCATTAGTTTCTTCAAATTCTTCTGATTCTCAGAATATTCTTAGATTATCTACAGAAATTGATAGATTGAAAGCAGGGCAGGAAGCATTTCAAGAAGTAAGAAAATCTTTTACTGAAAGATTTACTCGGATTAGCGAACAAATAGGAGAATTGAGGTCTATGATATTGGATAGAGATAGAACAATTCAAACAATGGAACTAAAGGCTGTAAAGGCAATAGATTTAGTTGAATCAATAAAGCCAGATAAATTTATGATGGATTTAGAAAGACAGAACGTTAAGATAGAAGCTTTGAAAGCAAATCTAGAAGGTAATGAAGCAATAATAGATCAAGTTATGGAAGAGTTAAAAGATATGCGTCGTAAGATGAGCTTTTTTAGAGGAATAGAAGAAATAATTAAATTAAGTGAAGAAATAAAAAAAGAGCTCATCGGAATAAAAAAGATAGAGGGAACAATTAACATTCAAACAGATAAAGTCCAAACAATTTACAGCGATATGAGAAAGAAAATACAGGATTTAGATACATTTAATTCTCAATTACAAGAATCAAAAGCAAGCATAGAACAAAATTCAAAAGACATAGATTACCTTAAAACAAAAGCCCTTAATTTTGCAGAAAAAGAAGAGCTAGATAAGCTTCTTGATAAAGTGCAGAAGTATACAGAAGCCTTAAAAGAAATTCAGAAAAAAAGCCCTTTGTCAAGGGATATAGAAAGACTTAAGACTTTATTAGGAGAAATTAATTAACTCAAAAAGAAAGAATTATAAAGCCTTTTTTACTTATTTTATCGATGGTAAAGAGGATGAAATTCATATGTTTACTCGTTGCTGTTTTAATTTTTTTATTTAGCACTTATGGGGTTTTAGCAGTTGAACCTTTTGGGGCAAATGTAGTAAATTTAACTTCTACCAGAGCAAATCCAGACGATGCAACAGGTATTCCTGCTTTAGCAGGAAATGTTACTGAATTAAGTATTTTTGGATATTCTATAACTCAATCTTGGCAAGGTTATTTTGGGAATGTTACTGGTACAATTATGTTAGCAGATAATACAGACAATGTGATGTATAATTGGTCTTTAGCTTCCCCAGAAGGTGAAATTTATTCTTCTACAAATGATTCTATTTCTTGGGCAGATATTCAATGTTTTAATTTTGATGCAGATGGGACTTATATAGGTGCTGAAACACCTGGAGCTACAAATCAACATGGAACCAATTTGACTATTCTAGAAGCAATGTTTGGGATAGCAGAGGATGATGTGGATGGAGTAAATGAGACATTTACTTTGTTGGGTTCAGGTCACAATACTTTTTACACAAACAATCTGGAGTTTACAGAGGGAGAATGTAGAAATACCCAAGTATTTACCAATGCAGGATATGGAGAAGACAACAAATTTGAAGAAGTTCTTTTATATGAGCCAACAACTTATAGTGTGGTTTTTGCTTCTTTACTAAATGAAAATGTTTTTGGTTTTGATAATAATCCCCATGATTTTGAGATGCTTGTCTTGGAAAATGGACATCTAACAGATGTTGACACCACTACTTATTATTTTTGGATAGAATTAGAGTAATTGCCTTTTTTTGAGATTTTAAATAAAATTTGTTCTATTTTTTATAAACTACTTAACTATTTACTTTATTTAGTTAATAAGCATTTATAATTGATTATAATTATAAATAAAAGATTTAAGTTAATTAATTAAACAAAACATTTAAATAGCTTTTGAGATATCTATAAGTTAATGGAACTTGATTCTTTTCTGGCGTCTCCGAGATGGGAAATTCTCAAGATTATCTCGGAGAAGCCATCCTCCCCTATAGAGATTGCAGAAAAGACAAAAACAACAGTTTCTTTTGTGAGTCAGCAGTTAAAATTACTTGAAGCAGCACAGATAGTTTCAAAAGAGAAAACAGGCGCATTTGAAAAAGGAAAACCAAGAAATCTTTTTTCAATCTCAAAAGATATTTTTTATTCAATTTTACTTACTAATGGTTTTGGAGAAAAAAGAAATTTAGATTTAGAGGATTATCAAAAATCAATTTTTAAAATTTGGCTTTTGGAAAATAAATCTTTACAGTACTTTTTAGAGGATTTTATTTATAAGATTAAGGATAACTTCAAAAATGTGCATGCTGTTTTTGTGGATATAAAAAACTCAAATCCTTTTTTAATTATATTTTTGGATGATAAAAAAATACAACAAACAATAGAAAATATTTCTAAAAAGCAGGTTAATAAAATTAATCTTGAATTTTATTCTTTAAGTGATATAAACAAAATTTCTTTTTCTTCTCTTTTTCCAATTTATCAAAATCCTATTTTTTTAAAAAAAAGCATAGAGCTGAAAGGAGGTGAAAAAAATGAAGAAAGTAATTAATTTTATTTTAGCAGTTTCTCTAATCTTTGTTTTGTCTTCATTAGTAATTGCTGCTCCTAATGGAGCAACTGTGACAAATTTATCTAGTACAAGAGCTAGTGCATCAGATGCAGGAAACAATTCTGCAATCGCAGGAAATATCACCGAGTTGACTATTTCAGGAATATCAGTTACCCAGTCTTGGCAAGGTTATTTTGGTAATGTTTCAGGGGCAATACAATTAGCAAATTCTGATGATAATGTCATGTATAATTGGTCCTTAGCTTCTCCAGAGGGTGAAATTTATGCTTCAAACGCATCTTCTGTGTCTTGGGCTGGAATTCAGTGCTATGATGAACCGAATAATATGACTTTTTTTGAAAGTATGTTTGGAATATCTACTGCAGATGCTGATGGGTTGAATGAGACATTTAATTTGAATAACCATCCAGAGTTTTTTACAAATAGTAAACAGTTTGCTACAGGATCATGTAACAGTACAAAACTTTATAATAGCGTAGGAGTAGGTACCTTTGATGAGGTCTTGCTTACTGACGGCCCAAGTTTGGTTTTTGCATCACTTTTATTGAACGATGCTAATGGTTTTGACAACATCCCCCATGATTTCGAAATGATGGTATTAGAAGACGGACATGGATTAGATACAAATCCCACAACTTATTTCTTCTGGGTAGAATTAGAATAAGGGTATTTTTTATTTTTATATTTTTTTATACCCTTCTTCTTTTTTTTAAAAAACATTTAAATATACCTTTAACAGTGTTTGTATAAGATATTTCCCTTTCTTAAATCTGGGAAAGGTTATTAAAAAATGATAAATTTGTTATTTTTGTTAAATGCTTTAGTATCACTGGTAATTGCAATATTCTTAATTTATAGTTTTATAAAAAAGAAAAAGACACACCCTGCATTGGAAAGAGTGTTCTTTCTATTCTTCCTTATGGGTTTTATCTTTTTACTTTACTCAATAGTTTTCTTTTTGTGGATATTTAATGCAACGGTTTACAATTCTTCAGACTTTTTATTTATTCATTCAATTCTCATTTCAGCAGAATCAATTCTTTTCCTTTTAATTGTATATGATATAAGGAGAAATAAAAAATTATTTTATTTGCTTTTTATTTATTTAATATTTGTTTTTTCTATATTAATTGGATGGAATTTTCCAGTATTTCTCTTAATTTCTTCTTTGATGCTTATAATGATATTATTCATTTTGTTAATTTCCATTCCTAACTTCACGAGATTCTCTAAATTAGCAATATTTTACTGTTCTATCTCTCTTTTATTTGAGGTAACATTACTCTTTAAAAATCAACAGTCTCCCTTAATGAGTTTGATTTCTAACTTATTTTTCTTTTTATTCGTATTATTTTTTGTAATTGATGTGAAGAATATTTCTTTTTATACCGATGAAAATTCAAAAAGATTAAGAAAAAATTATTATTTATTTGATTTTTTTAGGTATTTTATTTTTATAGTTATTTTAACCAATTTTGTCTTTATAGGGACTATTGCTATTCATGAATCCGGGCATTTTTTTGTTTCAAAAATTTTTACAGACTGTGATTTAGAAAGAATAGTATATGAAGGAAATCTGCCGCATACGGAAATTTTATGTTCTGAATCAGTAGATTCTTTAGATACAGTGATTTGGGGGGGTATTCTTGTTCCTGTTCTTGTAGCTTTTTTATTTTTCTTCGGGGGGGGAACTTTTATGAAAGAGATTTCTTTGTTAATTCTTGGATTTAATATAATTATCTCCTATCAAGATTTCATAGATTTATCTTTTTCATCAACTCTATCCACATTTTTTTCAATGTTTGGGGGAGCAATAATAATTTTGGGAATATTAATACTTGCAAAATCCAGAACAACAGAAGAAGAATTTATTCATCTAACTGGAATTTAGAAAATCTTTTATACTGATTTAATGTTTATCCTTTATGGAAAAAATAAGATATTATCTAATAACATTTTTTGTTTTAATTTTTAGCCTTTCTTTTGTAAGCTCTAATTTTGTATGTGGTTTTGTTAATAATTCACAAGAATTTTCCTCCTCTTGGGCAAATGTAATAATCTATCCAGAGGAGAATTTTTCTAAAATAGTCCACTGTAGTGTAAGCCCAGAAAATAAATTTTGTTGCGACCTTGATGAAATTCCATCTTTTAATTATTCTGTAGGAAAAAAGATTTTTGCTGAAGTTTTTGATAAAGAAGCAGGGTTTGTTGCAGGCCCAGTAAGTTTATATTTAACAGGGGAAGGATATGACTTATTTCCACAGATGAATATCCAAAAAGCAATTATATTAAATTCTCCAGAAGAGAGAATATTTGTCAATAAATCTTTTATTATTTTGAATATTTCTCTGGAAGAGCATTACAATAATTTAAATTATACTCTAAATCACTCTTATGGATTTCTAGAGGATCAGGTATGCAAAGATTGTACAAAAGTAGAATTTCCAGTAAATCTCTTTAAAGGAAGAAATGAAATAATTCTAACTTCTTATGGGGACAGAAATATTTCTGAGAAAATAATAGTATATAATTTAGATTATTTTAATTTTAGTTTGAACCTTTCTTGTGATAAATGTAAATCAAAACCAAACTATTTTTTTGTACCTTCTCAGAAGAATATAACCTTCTCATCACATTTCGAATCATCACATAATATCTCAGGAAATTTTTTATTTTATTTTCCTTCTGATTGGATTTTTTTTAATTCCTCTGGTTTGGAAGATTTTAGTACAACCCACAAGATTTTGAGCGAGAATATAGATAATCAGAAAGAGTTTACAATCGATTATATTTTGCAAAGTCCTAAAGCATTTATTAAAAAAGAGTATGTGTTTTATCAAAAATTTGAAAATTACGAATTAATCAGCAAAGCACGTGTTTTTAAGTTTATATTTATTCCATTTCATAACAAAAGACCCTTTATCAATTCTCATTTTAACAGCCCATTTATCCAAAAATGTTCCCCTAAACAGCCAATATTATTGGAATCTGCAGAAAGATACGTTAAGACAGCTGCAATATTTCCCAACAAGCAAATTTTAAGCTCTTATTCTAATCTAGAATTCGAGAAAATAAAATCAGGAAAAAATAAAGGAGATTATTTCACTATACTGACCACAATCCCAGAAAGAGATATAGATAAAATCTTCTTGGTTTTTAAGGTTGAAAAAGGAAAATCAATAGAGGTTTTTGGGAATAAGGACAAGGTGTATTTAGAATTGTATAATGAAGATAGCAACCACATTTATTATTCCGCTTATGTCTATGAAAAAGGACCATTTAAAGTAAATATTTTCTAATTAATTTATACCCCCTCTTTATTTATATTATAATAATATATTAATATACAAAAGGTATTTAAATCAAAAATTACTGCGTTATATAGTATGATTAAAAGTAAGATTAACCGTACGGTTAATCGCAAAAAAGAGGATGTGCTGGAAGTACAGATAGTTAAGTCTTTATTAAATTCTATAAATCCTAAATCCACCCAGGAAATTGCAGATGAAATACAAAAGCCTTGGCATTCTATTCAAACTCGTTGCTTAAGACTTCAATTAAATCAAAAGGTCATTGGATTTCGTGTTGGAAGAATAAACCTTTGGCAAATTAAGAAATGAAGATGGATAAAAAAGGAATTATAAAATTGGGTACAGGAATATTATCTATTTTATTACTCTTAATCTTAATTTTCTCTTTATTCTTTAGTTCTGCATCTGACGAAGATTCTTATTTTGTTGGAGATGAAATAAAATTGAACTTGCAAGATTCTTCTTCTTGTTTTATGAAAATAAAAACACCTTCAGAAGATTTAAAAGTTGATTGTGAAAATAAATTTTCTTTTACTTTTAAAGAGCCAGGAAGATATACCTTTGACATACAATACACTGATTCTTCTGAAAAATTAGAATTTCAAGTTTATGGAACACAAGAAGATTTAGGGCAAACAAATTCAGAGGAAATTATCTCAGAAGAATCTTTAATATCCAATTATTCATTTAATTTTCAGAATTCTAATACTTATTTTTTAGGAAGAGATTTAGAGTTTAACTTTAATGGGCTTGGAAATTATGAATTGATTATTACTAGCCCCTCTGGTAAAAGGACATCAAGATTAGGCTCTAATGATAGATTCATATTTGAACTTTTAGAAGAAGGAGAATATTCTGTTGATTTTATAAAAGGTAATGGAAAAACTTCATATATCTTCTTTTCAGTTAAATACATTGAACCCAAATTAATTCAAGGGAAGGCGGAAATAGGAAAGCCTGTAAGTTGGATTAAAAAAATTAATTTATTGGAAGAAGGAAATTTCTTTGAAATTCCTTCTTTTTTAAGTATAGAATTAAAAGATGAAAAAGGAGAGATTTTTACAGCTTATAGTTTTGTGGAAGTTGATGGAAAAGAGTATGTTTTAATTAATAGTAATGTTTCCGAGACTCTTTCTTTGAATTATATAACAGAATCCCCCATTTTGCATGAAAAGTTTATCTCAGAAAACAAAAAAGAAGTTGTTATATCTTCTCCAGAAGATGTCCATTATAAAGAAGTTTTAGCATACACCAACATCCCTGAAAAATTAGCATCAGGACAAGAAGAGTTAATTAAAATTTACTGGAAAGAAAACAACACTTATCTAGATTTCAATGCCGCTGATACAGATGGAAATGGATTTTTGGATTATGTAGAATGGATAGCCCCTCATTTATCGACTCAAACTTTTGAGATAATCCTTATAACAAAAGCAGAACACTTAGATTCAAACAAATATTTTATTTCAAATATCTATCAGGATGTCAAAGAACTTGATGATATTTGGTCTGAAACAATCTCAGACAATGAATATGTAAGAGTTACATTTGAAATTCCATTGGATAGTACAAGAGATATAACTCTCTTCCCAAGAATTATTTCAGGAAATCCAATAGTTGAAGTTTATGAAAACAATAAAAGCGAATTAATCACACAATTTAATGCCCTCGCTTCAAACGAATACAACAAAGTATACTTAACAAATCTTCAATACCAGCAGGATACATTTGACTTAAAGGTTGTTGGAGGAAGTTTACAGTTTGATCATATAATTGATCCTCAAACAGTTTATACTGTAAATTCAAGTATGCATTCTGTTTATGGGGTGCCTACTTCTTCAAATAGATGGCAGTCAGGTACAAATTCTTCTTTAGCACAATACGGTGCTCTTTCAACAGAAAACGGGGTTTATGCAAGGGTTGGACCAACATCAGGCAATGGAAATGATTATCCCTTTTACAGATTTAATTTCACAATAAATGAGGATCCATCTTTTATATCTTCTATTTTTATTCAGTTTACAGGTTATGATAATGCTGCAGAAACAGCAACAGTATACATCTGGAGATTTGCAAATTCAACTTGGATGCCAATAGGCACAACTCCTGCAGTTAATGGAGATGTAACAAGAAATATAACAAGTGATATTAGCAGTTATATAGATAGTAACGATCAATTAATTGTGGTTGTTGAGGGTAGTAAGTATGATCGAACCCCTTCTACTGATTATATTTATATCGATTATGTAGGAATTACAGTTCAGTATACTGCAGAAACAATTCCTCCAATTTACAACAGAGTTTCTGTAAACAATACAATCCCAGATAAACCTACAAGATTTGCAATAAATGTTTCAGATAATTATGCTTTAAATCCAAATGGAGGATATATATTTTCAACAAACAATTCTGGAAGTTGGGTCAATGATTCTTTTGTTTCTTTTTCTTCAACTCCTTCTTGGGCAAATGTGACTAAAGCTCTCTCTTCAACAGCTCAAACACCTATTGGATATAGATGGTTTTTTAATGACACTTCAGGAAACAGGAATTCAACTCCAGTTTATGTTTTAACAACTTCTGATTACCCTCCTTCTGCAGCTCAAATCCAGTGTGAAGAGTTGGGTTCTTGGAAAGATTGCAATGAATTGGGATTTTCAGATGTATTAACAAGAGTTAGAATTAATTGCACAGGAGTTGTATCTAATGCAAGCTTCAATTTAACAAATATTCCAGATTCTTACACTTTTTTCAATTTAAATGCCTCTTCAAATGAAACAAGTTGGTGGATTTACAATAATCCCGACTTAACTATAAATGATTCAGGAGAATTTAATTTAACAGGTACTTGTTATGGGGCTTCTTCTCAAACATCTGGTTTTGTAAACTGGAATGTACCGTGGGGAAGTTTAGATGTTAATTTAGTAAATCCAAACTCAAATACTAATGTAAACCCAGATGAATTCTTTAACTTTACAGCAAGCGTGTCTTGTATAAATGGAGAATGCGGTAATGTAAATGCAACTTTAGATCCAACAGGTTCTTGGTGGGATTTAGATTATGAAAATAGAAGATTAATAAATATAACTAATCCAAGTTCTTTAACTCTTGTTGAAAATTACAGTATGCTTTTAGTCGTAGACACAACAGGAACAGATTTTCAAGATGATGGAGATGATTTAAGAATCGTGCATTGGAACGGTTCTCATAACATAGAATTAGACAGATTCAACGACACATTTTTCAATATTGATTCAACAAATATCTGGTTTAGAATACAATCTAATATTCCTGCTGGAGGATATGATGATAATTATTATATGTATTACACTAATTCTGAAGCTTCTAGCCCTCCAAATAATGGAAGCAGAGTATTTGACTTTTTTGATAATTTCAACAGAGCAAATAGCGGGACAGTAGGAAATGGTTGGACAGAAACAACAGGTACATGGGAAATAATTAATGGATGGGTAAGAAATACTATGAATGGTGATAGTGATTTAACAAGAACAACTTCTACAAATAATCATTCTTTAAGAGTATTAGCAAATCAAGTTGTAGATGATGCAGATTTAAAAGTTTCAATACGTTCTGCTCTCTCCCCTACATCAGGATACACTTTTGGTTATCAAAATGGGCAATTGGAATTAACAACAGGAAACCACAACACTGCTAATCTTGGTTCAACTACAATTTCAACAATGGCCGGAGTTCCTTATGAATTAGAAATAAATACTTTTGGAAGTAGAATAGTTGCATATAAAGATGGAGGAGTAATATTTAATGTAACGAGCACAGCAACTTCTTCAGGAGGAATGCTTCTTCACTCTTGGGATGTTTCTGAATTCGATGATGTATGGTTAAGAAAATTAATTGATGTTGAGCCCACTTATTCTTTAGGAGACCCAGAAAAACCTTCAAAAGGATTAATTTCAACAATTATCGGAGATACTCCTTTTTATACAATATCCAGAAACCCTATGGATTACTTGGGTACAAGTTGCTTAGCAAATATGAAAGGAGGAACAACTTGTAATATTACTTGGCAAGTAAATGCAACAGGAAGAGTCGGTTCAGTTTGGGAATTTTTTGTTTATGCAAACAATACAAATTATTTGAATTATTTCAATTCAAGTGATGTTTCTTCTTCAATTAATATAACAATTGGAAATCTTCCTCCAGAAATACCAGAATTAAACTTCCCTGCAAATAACAGCGCATTAACTTCAATAGGAGAATTTAATTGGAGTAATTCTCAAGATCCAACAGGAGATAAAGTTTATTATGCTATTCAAATAAGTAATTCTTCTGATTTTTCTTCAATAGTTTTTGCAAATTACAGCATACCCGAGCAATCAATAATAACAGGAGTGACTCCTACAGGAATAACTCAAGAAGGAAAATATTATTGGAGAGTTTTAGCAACAGACTTAAAATCAAATTCTTCTTGGAGTGAAGAAAGAGTATTTTATTATGACTCCTCTCCTCCTGTAGTTAGTTTAATTTCTCCTTCAAATTCAACTACAATAACTTATTCAAATACAATTGACTTTATTTTTAATGTTTCCGACTTATCTGAAATACAAAGTTGTAATCTTGTAATCAACAACTCTATAGCAGATACTGCTTCAAATTTAAATAAAAATGTAAATTTAACTTTTTCATTTGTTCTGGCAAATTCATTTTATACTTGGAAAGTAAATTGTACTGATTCTGCAGGAAGAGCTGGAAATTCAGAGACTAGATTTTTGAATGTAAGTGTTTCTAATAATCCACCTAGTCCAAGACAAATAAATTGTGAAAAGAATGGAATTTGGTATAATTGCAGTTCAATTGCTTTTGGAGATACAATAACAAGAGTTAGAGTTCTTTGTACTGATCCCGAAGGAGGAGTAACCAACGCTTCCATTAATTTAACAAATATTCCAGACTCTTATACTTTCTTCAATAATTTTACTTTTGAAGATGATTCAGATGGTTATTGGACATTAGATAATCCAGACTTGATTGTAAATGATTCTGGTCAATTTCAGATAATGGCTACCTGTTATGATAGCGAGTCTCTTTCAAGAACAAATTCCTCTACTTGGGAAGTTCCTTGGGGCTCATTTTCAATTGATCTACTCAATCCAAATTCAGATACAAGTGTAATGAAAAATTCTTTTTTCACATTTAGCTCAAGGATAAACTGCATAAATGGAGAATGTGGTAATGCTAATGTTACTTTAGATCCTCCTAATTGGTGGAACGAATCTTGGAATTATAGAAAGACAATAAACATAACCAACTCCGGATCTACTTTATTATCTAATTTTCCTATTTATCTTAACTTATCAAAAGAATATGAAATGCAGAATGATTTCGATGATATAAGATTTATCAATGGTTCTTGTGGTTCAACAGGAACTTATTTATCTTTAAGTTATGAAGTTGAAAATTACACTTCTTCTAAAGCAGATATTTGGATAAATATTCCTTCTTTTGTTCCAGGAACAAATCAAATTTGTATGTATTATAATAATCCATATGTTTCTTCAGGCCAAAATCCAATTAGCGTCTGGGATAACAACTATTTAACTGTTCAGCATTTAGAGGAATCAGGAACTGGAACAAGATATGATAGCAAGTACAGAAGAAACTTCACCTCAAGTGGATATGATAATGATGAAAAAACTTCAGGTAAAATAGATGGAGCAGATTTATTAGATGGGAATAATGATGCGCTTAATTCAACAGCAAATTTTTTGAGCAACTTAGGCTCGTTTACAATTGAAGGATGGATTAAACCCCGTGTTTGGGGGTCAAGAGTTAGCTTAATAGGACAGAATGATGTAGTTGAATTTTTTCTTGACGGTTCAAATACAGTAATGATTTGGACAGATGGAGGAGGAAGTACATCTGTTGCTTATCCTTATAGTTTAGATGCTTGGCACCACATCACTGCAGTTGGAACAGGTTCAAATCTTTTACTCTACTTTGACGGAGTTCAAGCAGTTTCAGGAGGTTCAAGTACATCTAATTATGGAACCTCCACCTATTCAGTTAAAATAGGAGAGGGAGTAGTTGATGCCACAGGAGGATTTTTCAATGGTTCAATGGATGAAGTTCGTATTTCCAATACTACAAGGAGTGCAGCTTGGATAAATCAGTCCTATCAAATAGTAAACAATCAAAATAATCTTGTTTCATTTGGAATTAAAGAAGAAAAAACAAAAGGAGTTATTTCAACAGTCATAGGAGCAACTCCATTTTATACTACTACTCCTAATCCTCTTGATTCTTCCACATTTAGTTGTTTAAGCAACATGAAATCTTCAGGAGGTTCCTGTGATGTAAATTGGAATGTTAATGCAACAGGAGAATTAAATTCAGTATGGGAGTTTTTTGTAACTTCAAATAATCTAAATTATCAGACATATTATAATACAAGCTCAAATTCTCAAACAATAAACATAACTATTGCTAGTCAAGTACCTCCTTCTGTACCTCAGCTTTATCGTCCACTTAATTCAACAGCTTATGCAACAATACCCAGATTAAATTGGACAAATTCAACAGATCAGAATGGAGATTCAATTTATTATATAATCCAAGTAAGTAATGTTTCAGATTTTTCTTCAATAGTCTTTGCAAATTATAGTATCCCTGAAACTTCTTCTCCAACTTGGATTTTACCAACAGGAATCACTCAAGAAGGAACTTATTACTGGAGAGTTCGTGCAACAGATTTAATCGGAAATTCTTCATGGAGCGAAACAAGAGTATTTTATTATGATTTATCTGCACCAGAAATAACTTTTATTAATCAAACAGGAGAAGACAACAGAATAATCAATAATACTAATTGGTTGAATAGGGGAGAAGATTTAACACTCTTTGTTAATGTCTCTGATGTAAATACCAATTATGTTTGGGTTGTTGTTTGGCAATCAGTTGTAGGAGGAATTGAAAAAGTAAAAGTGTTCTTTACTAATCTGGGTAATTTTTTATGGAAAGCAGATATCCCAACAAATCAAACTTGGGGGGGCTTTTATAATTACACAATTTATGCAAATGATACATTAGGCTCTCAGATAAATTACTCTTCTAATTTCACTGTTTTAGGAGGAAACGCATCAATTAATCTTAGTCAATTTTATATAGAATCTCCCGTAAATATCTCAGTTTTCGGACATATTAATTTATCTAATTCAACTAATCTTTCAAATTATCCAATTAATTTATGGTTAAATGGAAAACTATTATTTTTACAAAATTTAACTCCTGAAGGAACTTATGATTTTTATAAAGAGTTCTTGGAAACTTCTAATAGTGAATTCTCCCAAGGAACATTTTACAACATCGAAATAGAAAACAATCAAAATCTTACATTATCTGATGGAGAGACATACGGTAATTTCACAAAGATTTTAGATGCAGGTGCAATGGTTTACTGGAATAATTTGTCTTGGAGCTTTCAAGGTGCTTCTTGTTCAGGAGTTTCCTCTTATCAATACGGAGATTCTAATTTATATTATGGAGGAGAAGACAGTTATATTAGTAGCGGGTTCCCAAATATTAATTATGGTTCAGGCTCTTCAATAATAATAGATGGTTCTCCAACATCAGATAGAGGATTAATTCTATTTAAAGATATTATTGGAAAAGGATTCAATCAAATACCTGAAAACTCTACTATAAACAATGCTAATTTGACTTTTTATGTTTCAGATACAGGAGATCAAGTAAGTGTATATCAGATTCTAGAAAATTGGACAGAGAATGAAGTAACATATAACAACAGGTTAACTGGAACTTCTTGGAGTTCTACAGGGTGTGCGGGAAGTCCTTCACGTTCTACAACTGCGGATGATTCTTTTACAGCTTCTTCAATTGGAGGATATACAATAAATGTAACTAATTCTTTAAAGAGTTGGGCTTCTGGAACTGAAAATTATGGATGGATATTCAACATGCCTACAAGCAATGGAATAAATATCAGAAGCAGTGAATATTCAACAACTTCAGAGAGACCTCTATTAACTGTAGCATATCAATCAAGTGAATGTACTAATGCTAAAGTTTACATAAGAACATCCAATGATAAATTAATTTGGACATCTTGGAAAGAAGTTTCAAATGGAGGTTTAATAAATGATTCAAATATTTACAGCAGATATCTTCAGTATAAAGTCGAACTAACTTCAACAACCCCTTCTTTATCTCCTGTATTAAAAGATTTAACTTTTAATTACACTGCCCTTACAACAGATTCAAATGGAAATTATAAATACAATTTCACTCCTCCTTCAGAATTCGGTAATTATAATATTACAATTAATACTAGTATTAAAACAATTCTAATTGAAAATCAAACACAATTTTATGTCCAAACAGGTATTCCTCCAAGTGTTTTTTTAATATCTCCTTCAGATAATCAATGGTTTTCACAAGGAGAATTAAATTTAACATACAATGTTTCTGATTTAAATAATGGCATAACTCTTTCAGAATTAATTATCAATGGAGCAATTAATCTTACAAATTCCACTCCTATAATAAACAATGCTTACAACAATTTCACAATAAATTTCACAAGCGGAGAATACAATTGGACAGTCAATGTAACAGACAAGGCAGGATACAGAAATACTACTGCTCAAAGAAGATTTTATATTGATTTAATTAATCCAAATGTCTCATTGATTTATCCTGGAGAAGGAGATTCTTTTGAAGTCAATGAATTAAATTTAAGTTTCAATGCAACAGATAATATGGATACAAATTTAAGCTGTCAGATTATGCTTGATGGAGAATTTTTACCTTCTTCAGTATGGGCAACAAGTCACGCTATCACAAATGTTTCTTCAGGAATTTTAACAGGAGGAATACATTATTGGAATGCAACATGTACTGATAATGCTTTCAGAAACTTTACAAGTTCAACATTTAGCTTCAATATTTCAGACACTCCTCCAAATATCACCTTGGTTTCTCCATCTCCAAATTATTTGGATAATGACGGGGTAATTTCTTTTATCTACAATGTTACAGATAATTCAGGATTATTGAATTGTAGTTTGTACATAGATAATGTTTTCAATCAAACAAATTCTTCACCAATAATGAATTATCAAAATAATGCTTTCGATGTTGAAGGATTTTTAGAAGGATATTACAACTGGACTGTTGAGTGTTTTGATTTAAGTTCAAGCCCTTATAAGCCTTCTCCTAGAAATTTCAGTATGGATTTGTACAAACCATCTATAACTCTCCATGCTCCTTCAAATTCTGGAACCTCTTTGAATTCAGATGTTTATTTCAATTTCACAGTTAATGATAGTTTTGATTCTTCTTTAAATTGTAATTTAACTATTAATGGATTAATAGTTGATGAATTTAGTTCAAATTCCGGAGAAGTTTCTTCAAGATTAATTTATAATCTCACAGATGGAGTTAAATTCTGGAATGTTACTTGTATAGATGATGCTCTTCATTCAAATATTAGTTCAACTTGGTCAGTTAATATAACAGAATATCCTCAGGTAGTTCTCAACACACCAAACAACTCTAAATTTAATTCTTCTTTAATCTCTTTAACTTACACTCCTTCAGATAACACTAATTTAAGTTCTTGTAGCCTTTATATAAATGGGGCTCTTAATCAATCCAATTCAACTCCGATATTAAACAATCAACAAAATTACTTTTACCTTAATAATCATCCTGAGGGGATTTATACTTGGTATGTACGTTGCGGAGATTACATTGGTTTAATCAATCAGTCTGAGACAAGAACATTCTACGCAGATAGGACTCCACCTCAAATAAATATTCTTTATCCTAAAGGAGATGATATCTATGCTTCAAATATAACATTTAATTTCACTGTTACAGATTATATTGATTCAAATCTTTCTTGTAATCTAACTGTAAATTCTCCTGTAAGAGACATTAATTTTACAGTATACAATGGTTCAATTACAAGTAGAACAATTTCAGGGATAGCAGACGGTTATAATGTTTGGAATTTAACTTGTTGGGATGGTTCAGGAAATATAAATGCAAGTCAAACATTCAATTTTACAAGATATACAATACCCAAAGTAACATTGATTTCTCCTGAAAACAATACTTGGTTTAACACAAGCTCTTTTGAATTAACTTATCTTCCAGAAGATGACGGAGGGATAGTAAATGCCTCACTTTATATAAACGGAATATACAATAGAAGTAATTCTTCTCAAATAATAAATCAAGCTTACAATACTTTCTCAATTAACGGATTTTCAGATGGTTCTTATTTCTGGAATATAAATGTAACAGATCCTACAGGTTTAACAGGGATAGATTCTGAAAGAAGATTTTATGTTGATTTACAATCTCCTAATATCAGATTAAATTCTCCTTATGAATCACAAGTAATAACTTCCAACAATGTCACTTTTAATTTTTCATCTTGGGATAATCTCGCAGAACATCTTCTTTGTAATTTCACATTAGATGGAGAATTAGAATCATCACATGTTTATCAGAACAATTCAAATATCTTAAGATATTCCATATTAAGTGATGGAAATCATTTTTGGAAAATAGACTGCTCAGACAACGCATCCAATTCAAATTACAGTGAGATCATTAATTTTACAGTTGAAGCTCCTCCCCAAATAGAGTTAATCAATCCAATAGAAAATTTCAGGACAACAAGTTCTTGGATTAATTTTTCATATATCCCTTACGATTTAATAGATATAAAAAGTTGCAGTTTATATATTGATGGGGTATTAAATTCAACAAACTCTTCTGTACCAGAAAATATTCTTAATAATTTCAGTGTAACCGGAATTCCCGAAGGTATGCATAACTGGACAGTAAACTGCAGTGATTCAGATGATAATTGGAATTGGTCAACAGAAAGAATATTCTACAGAGATGTTTCCCCTCCATCTATTTTTTTAAATTCTCCTGAAAATAATTCTGGGATAGATTATAATCTTGACAGAGTTTATTTTAATTGGACAGCAATAGATGTTTTAGATAACACCCTTCAATGTAATTTAACAATAGATGGAATAGTTAGAAGACCAAATGTTTGGGTTACAAATGCAACTTCAAAGAGAGAATATGTTTTAACTTCAGTCTTAGGACAAGGAGAACACTCTTGGAATTTAACTTGTTGGGATCAGTTAGGAAATACAAACACAAGCGAACTAAGGAAATTTAATTTAACTTATCCAGATTTTTCAGTGAACAGTTCAGAAATATTTTTAAATGAAACTTCTCCAAGAGAGAATCAAACAATAGAGATAATAGCAACAATAAGAAATCTTGCAGGAGCAGATATAACCAATGTAACAGTTAGTTTTTATAACGGAGATCCTGATTCAGGAGGGTATAAGATAGGCTCAGATATATTTACAAACATCTCTAAATTTGGACAAGTTAACTTAACTCAAACTTGGTTCTCTCAAATAGGCTCTTCAGAGATTTTTGTTTTAGTTGATCCTCCTTTGGCTACAAACGGAACACATATAGAATTAAATGAATCCAACAACAAAGCGTCTAAAATGATTAGTGTAGGTTCATGGCATTTCTTTTATGGAGATGTTTTAACCTCAAGTAATCTTGTTTTAGCAAACAGCAATTCAACCAAATTGATTAATTGGAGCACGCAGAATTTCAATCAAGGAAATATTTATGTTGCTGATTATGATTCTTATGTTTCTTGGACAAGTTTGCAAGCAATAGGAAAAAATAAATTAAATTTAGATAGCAATTCTGATTTCTTGGAAATAGATTTAGCATTAGATACAAATTCTTTTGAAGATTCAGTTTATTCTGTTTATACAAACTCAGGAGTTCCTAAATATGTTCAGAATATTTATTCATTTAACCATCTTTTACAACAAGTTCCAATAATAAATTCAACAAATAATTCTAATTTTGTAACAGGAATACTTTGGGATTTTTCAGATGATACAAATGGAAGTTCTGGAGAATTTGATTTAGCTGACAAGGAAGATTTAGTTTTTATTTCTCCAATAAATAAACAGAGCACAGGTACTTATGGTACTTATGATTATGAACTGAGAGTTCCAGCAAGATTAAGAGAATATAACTCAGAAGACACAAAAACTGCAGCGTTTTACGTTGAAATATTTTAATTTTTCCCTCTTTATATTTAATTTAAATTAAGATTAGACTTAAATTAATATAAATTTAATAATAGTTACTAATTTGGAAACATTTATAAATTCAAAACGATATTTGCTTATATAAACTTTAAAAGTTTTATAAAATTGAAAGGAGGGTAAAAAAAGAGATGAATAAACTTAATAGATTGTTATTATTAACAACCGTTTTAAGTGTCTTTTTATTTGCATTTGTCTCAGCAGTTGAACCATTTGGTGCAAATGTAGTGAATTTAAGTTCTACAAGAGCAAATCCAGATATTGCAGGAAACACTACTGCAATTGCAGGAAATGTAACTGAACTTGAAATTTCAGGTTATTCTATAACACAATCCTGGCAAGGTTACTTTGGTAATGTTACAGGTACAATAATGTTGGCAGATAATGCAGATAATGTAATGTACAACTGGTCTCTTGCTTCTCCAGAGGGTGAAATCTATGCTTCTACAAACGGGTCTATTTTATGGGCAGATGTTAAATGCCTCGAAGATGAAAAAGGAACTTACTTTGAAGGATTAGAAGCTGAGTTTGGAATTGCTTATGATGATGTAGATGGTGTAAATGAAACATTCTCAACAGATGGAAGTCATGAAAGTGGTTTTGGTCTTGCTCATGACTTATTCTATACAAATAACATAGAATTTGCAGCAGGATCTTGCGCAAGCACCCATATTTTTGCGGCAAATCAAAATGCTACAGACAGCACTTTCCAAGAAGTTTTAATGTATGAGACTTCAACAGCAAGTGTTATATTTGCTTCAATACTTGATGAAGAAAGTCCATTAGGTTTTGATGGAAGAGCACATGATTTCGAGATGCTTGTACTTGAAAACGGACACGGAACAGACATAACTACAACTACCTATTTCTTCTGGGTAGAATTAGAGTAAATTTTTATTTTATATTTTATAATTTTTAGAAGAATGTGAAAAAACAGAATGAGGAGGATAAAGAAAAACAAAAAACAATGCACAAAAATGAGAAAAAAACTATACTATTTGCAATTTTGATATTTGGAGTATTTTTAGTTTCTATACTTCTTTTTTCAAAAGTATTTTTGTCTGCAGATCCAAGTGGAATAGATGATATTGTTTCTGTGTGGAATGAAACTAAAAACACTACTTCTGCTGCAATGTTCAATATTTCTGGAGGGTATATTGCAGCATTAAATTTAACTGCAAGTGTTCAGAACACTCACTGGAAAGCATTTGTCGGATGGGTAAATGGTGCATTTACATTAGATGATTCTTCTGGTTCAACAATTTATGATTGGAGTTTAAGCGTAACTACAGGAAGAGTTTATACTACTAGAGATAGTTCAACAATAGAGTGGAGTTCAGTTCAATGTGCGAATATTACTACAACTCTTGCTGCAGAAAATACAGCTATGTTCCATAACAGAACATCAGATAATATCACTGCAACATTTAGATATCCTGGAACACATGACCCTTTCCCAGTTGCAGGGATAAATATACTTTCCAACGCTTGTCCTACTTTAAACACTTACATTAACGATGGTACTCAAGATGATGATTTTGAAGAAATGGCATTATATGATGGTACCAGTATAATTTATGCCACAATTTTAGAAGATAATTTAGTAGGTTATGATGGCCAACCCTATGATTTCCAGATGCTAGTTCCAGAGAATGGTTCTCAGGGTTTCACAGGTGCAACCCCATATTACCTATACGTGGAGTTAGATTAAAATGGAAAAGCAAAATCAAAAAAAAACAATTATTTTTTTTATTCTTTTAGAAGTTTTTCTATTTGTGATACTCTTTTCATTTTTTCCTAAAAGCGTTTTTGCAGGCGTAGGTTCTCCTAATGTTACAGTCATTACCTATTTAGATGTGGGAAATGTTTTCCCAGAATTATCAAATGTAACAATACAAAACAATGATTCTTCTCTAGCTCTTATCCCAAATTCTACAAAACTTGTCTTTTGTTCTGCTTTAGTAACAGATTATAATGGGTGGGACGATGTAGATCAAGCTATAGGAGTATTCTTTGATTTTGCAAATTCCACTTACGGTTCAGCAGATGACAACAATCTTCATTATACAAATTCTTCTTGTACAATAACCCAAGAAGGAACTTACACGGATTGGATTAATTGTAGTTTCAATGTATGGTATTATGCAAATCCAGGAACATGGAATTGCACAATTCGCGTAAATGACTCTTATAATAAACTAGGGTATGGAAGCGACACAATAATCACCTCGAGTTTACTTGGATTAGGTCTTCCAGATTATATTGATTATGGGGAAGTTAATGCAACAGAAGTATCTTTAGAAAATGTTTCCAATGTAACTAATTATGGAAATGTTAAAATAAATTTATCTCTTAGCGGATATGGTTTTACATTAAATGATGGAAATGCAATGAACTGTTCATTAGGTGCAATAAAAAATATTTCAGTACAGCATGAGAAGTATAATTTAACAAACAGCAACCCCGGAGTAATAGATTTACCCCAGTTCATTGCAAATTACACAAATTTGACTTCTGCTCCAGTTGTAAGAACATTTAATCTTGAATACAGACAAAACGATGCAGTTAATGATGCAATAAATGCAACTTACTGGAGAATTTATGTTCCATTAGGTGTTGCAGGAACCTGTCAGGGAAATATTGTGTTTGGAGCAACAGTTGGACCTGGGATTTAATTAAAAGTTAGGATGATAAACATAAAATTACTTTTTCTTTCAATTCTTGCTTTGATTTTTTTAATTTTAGCTTTTGTAGTTAATCCTTGGTTTATGGCAGGAGCAGTTATCCTTGTTCTTATAAATCAAAGAGAAATATTAAAACCAAAAAAACAAAAAAGATAATTTTATTTTTTAATTTGAATATATTTAAATAGGTTCGTACAATTTGTATAATAAGATTAGAGGGATTTATGAATAAAGAGGATTTTTTAAAAAAACTTGAAATAGAGCTAAAAATCTCTAAAAACTCTGAACATACAATAAGAAATTATATTGATTGTAACAGAAAGTTTCTAGATTATATAAAAAAGAATTTGGAAGATATAACTGGAGATGATTTAAAACAATACATTGTGGAAAAATTAAGCGACGCTTCATCATCTTCTTTAATTGTATTCCTCTCTGCATTGAGGTATTCTTTTTCCAATATTTTGCATAAAGATCTTACACTCAATATAAAACGCCCAAAAAAGGAAAAGAAAATACCTGCAGTTTTAACAAAAGACGAGATAAAAAAGCTAATAGAAGTAATAGATACAAAAAAATCAAGGTTAATGGTTTCTTTTATGTATGCTTGCGGGTTTAGAGTTTCTGAATTAGTTAATTTAAAAGTCAAAGATTTGAACTTTGAAGAAAAAATTGGAAGTATCAGACAGGGTAAAGGAAAAAAAGATAGAATATTTAATATTCCAGATTTTTTAATTGAAGATTTAAAGGCTCAATTAGATAAGCAAAAGCAAGCAAATCAAGAATATCTTTTTACTGGACCAAAATCAAGATTATCTGAAAGAAATCTACAAAAAATAATTTCAAAAGCAGCAAAACGTGCAGGATTAAGTAAAGAAGTCCATTGCCATACTTTAAGACACAGTTTTGCAACACATCTTCTTGAAAATGGCACAGATATAAGAAAAATACAAGAATTGCTTGGACATAGTTCAATATCTACAACCGAGATATATACCCATATATCCAGAGAAGAATTAAAAAAAATAAAATCTCCTATTGAGGAAGTAATGAGATGAAATGCCCAAAATGTGGACATGAATTTGAAACAGAAGAAGATCACAAAGAGATTGATGACAGAGGAGAATCACAGAAAAAAGGAATGATCAAGAAATTTTCTGAAGGAAAGCATATGTCAAGAGCGCCTTTTGGATATGATTGGGATTTACGTGACAAAATATTAATTCCCGCAAAAAATTCAAGGGAAGTTGAAGAATTATTTGAAGAGTTTTTAAAAGAGGATTCAAATCTTTCTATCTTAGCACAAAAACACAAACTCTCTGTCAATGGTTTAAAAAAGATATTAAGGAATTTTGCATATGTTGGAAAAGTTAAATTTGATGGCCAAATTCATGAAGGAAAACATAAACCTTTAGTTTCAACAATTTTGTTTAATCATGTTCAGGATAAATTAGAGAAATTAAAAAGAAAGAAAAATTAATTATATTTTGTTGATCTCTTTTTTAAGTTCTACAAATGGAAATGGTCTTTCATTTGTTGAAAATGTCATATATCTTAGGAAATAATATTGCTGTGTATTCCAGCATTCAGACATTCTTGCCAAATCATCTATTCTTTTACCAGTAAAAATCTTGTAAAAAAAGTTGATAAGAAAAAACACTCCAATTAGATAAGCCCAGACATAAATAATAATTCCAGATATAATACCTATTGGGATTCTCATTAATGCTTCTATTCTTTCTTGTTTTATTTTATCTTCTTTCATTTTAATATTTAGAATTTATATTTTATAAATGCTTTGAAATACCCTTTATCTGTAAGAAGTTTGTCTCTATGCGAAGATACTTGTTTCTGAGCATTGACTTAACGATAAGAAGTTTGTCTCTTAGATCTTGCCTTGGAATCTCCAGGCTTGTATGCTTCTTTTCTTCTTACATCTGCAACTAAAAGATTTCTATCATAATCAAAGAAAGCTTCTTCTAGTTTTTCTGATTCTGTGAATTTAACAATTGCTCTTGCTAGTGCAAGTCTTGCAGCGTCAATCTGCCCTTTTTCTCCACCACCTTTAATTGATATTTTAACATCAAAATTTATTTTTCCTAATATTTTTTCAGCAATCAACAAAGGCTCTTTTATTCTTAAAACATCAAATTTATGCAAATTTTCATAATTTATTTTATTTAAAGTGACTTTTCCTGTTCCTTCTTTTATCTCTGCTTTTGCAACAGCAGTTTTTCTTTTACCAGAAGCAATTATTTTGTTCATTTTGAAATCTCCTTAACTGAAATATATTTGGTTTTTTCTTTTTCACCTAATGAAATAGCTTTTACATCTTTTAATTCTTGAGGTATTCCAGAATAGCACATTATTCTCTTGAAAGCTTCTCTTCCTCTTCCTTGTCTATGATCTGGTAACATACCTCTTATAACTCTTTTAACTATTTTTTCGCTTGATCTTGAGACTTTTGGACCTATTTGCCTTGTTCCTACTCTGCTTCTTTTTTGTAAGAATGCCTTCTCTGTGAATTCTTTGTTGCCTGTTATTATTACTTTTTCACAATTTACAATTTTTATTTCTTCTCCTTTAAGCGCTTCTTTAGCAACAAAACTTGCAAGTCTTCCCATTACAGCATTTTCTCCATTTATTACTTTCATTTTAATATTTTAACTCCTTTTCCACTTGGATTTGATTTAATCTCATCTTGAATATAAGCTACTTGGCATTTTGAACTTAATAATTTTTCTTTTGCTTTATCTGAAAAATTCAGTGCAATTACTTTGACTTTTTTAGTTAATTCTCCTTGGGAGAGTACTTTTCCAGGTATTACAACAGTTTCTCCTTCTTTGGATTTTTTATCTATATCTTCTAAATTCATACAGATTCTTCCTCTTCTTGGTCCAGACAAAATTCCAGCAACTCCAAGCCAAGCTTCTTGTTTTTTTGCATCGATTATTGTTTCAACTAATTCAGTATTGCTTTTCTTTTCTATTTGTTTTGATATTTTTGTTTTTGACTTCATTTTACATCTTCTTACAAGCAGTAAATCAAGCAAATTATAGAGTATAGAAAATCTAACTCTACTATCGCTTGCGCTCGCAGAACCTGTGAGCGCCTTTTGCTCGCAGATAAATTTCTTAACTAAATATAGCTTTATAAATTATTCGGTTTACAGGGCTTTGTGTATAAAGTCTGAATAAAGAGTTACTTTTTACACAGAAACTTATTATATAAATCCTTAAATAATGAAGCTTATATGGTTTTTAATGGAAAAAAGAACAATTGTTGGGAGTGCAATGAATTTTAGGGGTATGATGTAT